>CAZYCB010000273.1:0-8014 GCA_964645735.1 uncultured bacterium
GTTGATCTGGCCCGCGGACCCGCTCCCCCAGGGAAAGTACGGGTACACGTGGGCGTACATGATGCGCAACATCTACAACCTCGGCCTCTCCAACATCAACCCGTCCACCCTGGAGCTGGAGATCGCGCAGATCAACCAGCAGCTCAACCCCACGATGGCCGACACGGCATCGTCCTGGCTGCAAGCCTTCGGACTCGACCAAACGGACGAGACGGGAGAGGGGAAACCGGACAAGCAAATCGATTTGACGTCGGGGATGATCGATCTGCAGAACGGCATACTCACCTTTCCCTCACTCACGCCATTCGATCCCGACTCGACAGATGTGGACGCATGGACGGACGGAAAGTTCGCCTTCACCGGCTCGTACGCGAACCTCAAGAACCCCGGTCTCTATACGAAGCTCTCGAGCGACCCGGACGTTCAGTCTTTGTTCAATATCTTGATCAAGGCAGCGAGCACGACGCGGTCATTCCGGATCGACGCTCTCAACATCACCGAGGGGAGCGAGGTTGTCACGCTCGACGGCCAGACGCTCGAGAGGAACCGCGACTACAAGATCAACTACGAGACCGGAGAAATCGAGCTCATAGGCCAGCAGCTCACGCCGAGTTCGAACATCACGATCGACTACGAGTACAAGCCGCTGGCCGGGGGGACGTCGAGCACGCTCCTGGGCTTCAACTCGCAATGGAGCCTGTCGAAAAACTCGCGGCTCGGCACGACGTGGCTCTACGAATCGAAGGCGAGCACCGCGGTCCGGCCCCGGCTCGGAGAGGAACCCACGAGAGCCGTCGTCGGCGGGTTCGACGCGAACCTGCAGTACGAACCCGAGTTTCTCACCTCGCTGGTGAACCTCCTGCCCCTGGTGGACACGGACGCGAAGAGCACGTTCGGTATCAACGGCGGCGTAGCGTTCAGCTTTCCCGATCCGAACACGCAGGGCGAGGCGTACATCGACGACATGGAGGGGGTCGAGGACTCGGACATCCTGTCGCTCATACGAAGAAACTGGTACCCGGCGAGTCCGCCGGTGGACCCTGACACACCCTCCCAGACGCTCGCAGCGGACAAGAGATCGAAAGTCCTTTGGTACAACATCGAACCCGATCGGGGCGTCCATCGCCGCGATCTCAATCCCGATCTCGACGAGAGGGAGAGCACCCTCGTTCCCTCGCTCGACATCGAATTCGAAGTCGAGTTCGACACCGTGCCCGTGGACTCGACGCTGTGGGGCGGGGTCATGACGGGCTTCCGCGGAGGGATCGATCTCTCGCAAGCGCAGTTCATAGAGTTTTGGGTCAATGATTTCCGGCCCGACTCGATGGACCGAAAAGGGATTCTCCATATCGATCTCGGCTACATCGACGAGGACTTCTACCGACCCGACGAGAACGATTTGGACTCCGAGGACGCGAACCGCAACGGATTTTCGATGGCGGAAAACGAGGATACCGGCCTCGATGGAATTCTCACTCCCCAGGGGGGCGACGATCCGGACGACGACTACGAAAGCCAGCGGATCGAAGACGAGGACGGGGACCTCCGGTTCTTGCGGATCAACGGCACCGAGGGGAACGGTGTCTTCGACACCGAGGATCTCGACGGATCGACCCAGCTGGAGACATCGAACGCGTACTTCACCTGCAGCGTCGATCTCGCGGGCAGCGCCGTCACGGACATCCGGCGCGACTTCAAGGACTTCACCGAGTTCACCGACAACCTGGACAGCTGGCGTTTCTACAGAGTGGACATGTCCAAGCTCGCCGAGGTCAAGAAAGACGGCGTTCCCTTGATCGAACAGATCAAGGAGGCGAGGATATGGATCACGAACATCGGAGAGACGATCAGTCCGAACCGCAGTCGGCTCCAGATCGCGGACCTCAAGATCGCGGGGAACCGCTGGGAAAAGGACGGCATCCGCACGCTCGCGGACAGCTTGATCGTTCTGCCGGACACGCTCGGTGCGAGATTCGCGCTCGGCGTGATCAGCAACAAGACGGATCCCACCGGCTACAGTCCTCCCATCCGGCCGAACGTCCAGGACGAGATCTCCGAGAAGGAGCAATCGCTCCTCGTCAAGTACGATGATATCGAAGCGGGCACCCAGGTCCGGATCCTCAAACGGTTCGCGGGAACGGGCCAGGACCTGTCGACGACGTACAACGATTTGAACTTCTTCGTTCACACCGACAAGATCGATCCCGATCTGGAGTACTTCTTCAGACTCGGCTTCGACAGTCTCTCGTACTACGAAGTGGCGGTTCCGCTCACGCATGAGTTTTTCGGCGGCGACAACTGGGCCGGGATCTCGATCCCGCTCAGCGAACTCACCGACCTCAAACTCCTTCCGGCGGATACGGTCGTCACCGGAACGGCGCGGGATCTCGCGCGTCCGGATGTCGTGTACCCGATACGGATGGTCGGCAGTCCGAGTTTATTCAACGTGCGGTATCTTTTCGCCGGACTCCGGAACAATACGGTCGGGACGGTGAGCGGCGAGCTGTGGATCGACGACATCTACGTGGGAAACCGCAAACGCGCCATCGACAGCGCACAGCGTATCACCGGCTCGGTGGGCATGGGGAACATCATCAACATCAACGGGAGCTGGACGCGGAACGGGCCGGACTACGTGCCGTTCGGGCAAACGAGAGGGTCCGCAACGGACTCCCGTTCGTCATCGCTCAACGCGAAAACGAACGTGGAGCACTTCCTGCCCCTGTTCGGCTTCAGCATCCCGATCACGGGGAACTACTCCAAGAGCACGAGCGCCCCCAAGTACATGCCCAACAGCGACACCGAGATCACGGGGAAGGCGCTCCAGGACAGCATGACGAGCGAGAGCGTGCAACGGAGCTTCAGCACGACGATCTCGCGGACCGGTTCTAGCAACCCGCTGCTCAAGTACACGTTCGACAAGCTCAAATTGAACTACGGGATGGGTCAGACGATGCAGAGAGCACCGTCGGCGAAAGACACCACCACCTCGATGAACGGGAGTCTCGACTACTCGATCACCTTCGGCGCCAAACACTCCGTCCGCCTCTTCAAAAGCTTCGGCATCCGCTACCTGCCGAACTCGTTCAACTACCGCATCAGTGCGTCAAAGACGGAAGGCCGGCGGTACCGCGCGGGCACCGACGGCAGATTCGTGCGCGATCCGCTGATCTGGGACGCCGGGTTGATCAACTCCGGCAACATCACGTACGTGCCGTTGCCGGCGCTCACGTCGTCCTTCACAATGCAGACGCAGAGAGATCTCGACCTGCCGCACGAGTGGATGGGCGTGGACATCGGTCAGGAAACCAATCGGAACCACACGTTCCAGGCGAGCTACAAACCGCCTCCTATCTGGCTTGTCCGGGCGTTTTCTCCAGACTTCAACTACAGCACGGGCTACAGGGAGGACTCGAGTCCCAACGTCCGGAGGACCGACGATCCGTGGGGCGTGCGGAACATCGCGGCGAACCGGGAAATCAGCGTCAAACTCGGTTTCAACCTCGGGGGGTATCTGGGGAAGATGTTCGGGGCGGTGGGGCTCATCGACGAGGAAGCCAAAAAGACCTCCGAGGATCCACGAACACGGGCCGGCCCGGAGACGAAGAACGGGGAGGTGCCGCCCCCGGATGACGGAGTCGCGGGCGCGGGCCGCGAGGGAGCTGGCGGCCGCGAGGAGGCGGGCGGCAAGGTGGCCCCGGACTCGACGGCGGCGCCGGCCAAGCCGAAAGCGGATCCGCTTACCGCGGTGAGGAAGGTCGCCGATGTATTGAGCAGCATTCGAAAGATCAACGCGTCCTTTCAGCAGGGGAAGCAAAGCAGCTACCCGCGGCTTCCGGGATCGCCTTCTCTCGCCTACCAGTTCGGGTTGAGCACGGGAAGCGGCGTCGTCTACGAGGGCGACACGTACGATGCGCCCGAGAGAATCCGCGAGACCAAGCGCATCTCCATGGACTCCGGCGTCCAGCTCACGCGCAACATCGATCTCGCGGGACGGTTTGGCCGAACGACCGGGACGACGACGTTTCGCGCGAGCGAGACCAATACGAGTTCGACGACGTGGCCCGATCTCTCCTTGAGCTGGAAAGGACTCGAGACGTTCGGTCCATTCCGCGGCCTTTTCAACACGGCGAGCGCGACCATGACCTACAACAAATCGACCCGGGAAACGGGGAAAGGCGATGTCGTCCAGACCCATGGCGAGACCACGAACCTCACGCCGTCAGTCGTTTTCCAGTGGAAAAACACGGTTCAGAGCGCCATCGGCGTTCAGTACGGCAAGGAGCTCAGCGACACCCGGGGAGCGGTAACGGAAGGCACGAACCTGAGCGTCTCGCTCGATATGAAGTACGCCTTCACCCCCGGAAAAGCGTTCTCCCTCCCATTGCCGTTCTTGAAGAACCGGATGCTGAAGAGTAGACTGGACACCAACCTGAACGCCTCGTATGCGAAGTCGGGCGGACGGTCTTCTGCAGGCGAAGGCCGGTTCATCCCGACGCCGGGCACGACGACGATCAAGGTGTCGCCGCGGGTCGCCTATAATTTCACGACGGCGCTCAATGGCGCTTTCTTCATCGACTATTCGAGGATGCACACGGATGTTTCCGGTCAAACTACGACTACCGTACGTGTGGGACTCACCGCCACGTTCACGTTCTAGACCGGCTTCGAGAGAGGCTTCGAGAACGGCGGGGAGTCTTCTGCTCTGCGTCGCCATTCTCGCGTCGGCGTTCCTCGGGTGCGCCCGGAGCGAGAAGGCGCCGGAGTTCACGGGCCAGGCGGCGTGGCGCTACCTCAAGAAACAGTGCAGCCTGGGCGCAAGACCCCCTGGCACCGCCGCGCACGACAAGACGATCCGTCTCATCGCCGATCATCTCAAGAGCCGCGGAGCCGAAGTGACGCTTCAGCGGTTCACGCGGGGCGACCCATACGCGGACCGCTCGCTGGTGTTCACGAACGTCATCGGGAGCTTCTCGCCCGATCGAAAGAAGCGCGTTCTTTTGGGGGCGCATTTCGACACGCGGCCCTGGGCCGACCGCGAGGAGACGGACAGCCTCCGCAGCGTTCCGATCGTGGGCGCGAACGATGGGGCGAGCGGAGTCGCCGTTCTCATGGAGATCGCCGATCTCATCGGAGCCGTCATGCCCAAGGACATCGGTGTCGACCTCGTGTTCTTCGACGGCGAAGACTACGGGAAAGAAGGCGACCTCGAACATTATCTCATCGGCTCGAAGTACTTCGCCGCCAATCTGGGAGGATACCGGCCGGAGTTCGCGATCATCCTCGACATGATCGGGGCGGCCGACGCCCAGATACAGAAGGAGGAGAACTCGCTCGTGGGGGCTCCCGACATCACCGATGAGATCTTCCGGCGCGCCGAATCCCTCGGGCTCGGCATCTTCGTATCCCAGCGCGGCGGCGCGATATACGACGACCACATCCCCTTGCTGCTGGCGGGAATACCCGCGGTGGACCTCATCAGCTTTCCCTATGCGTACTGGCACACCCTCGGGGACACGCCGGACAAGTGCTCGAAAAAGTCCCTCCGCGAGGTCGGGATTCTCGTGGCTGACGTCCTCTACAACTTTTCTTTCTAACTTTCTCTTGCAGGCCGGCGGCTTTTCTGGTATTTAAGACAGGTGTGTTCGAGTGGGCGTGGGGGCCCACTTTTTTGTTACCCCATTCGGCGCCGGCAACGATACCCCCCACGAGCCGCCTCCTCATCGGGTGTGATCCTATGGACAACAGTGAACTGGAGAAGGTGGTAGCGTCCGAAGTGGAAACATTGGGGTTCGAGTGCGTCAAGATGGAGGTCGTGGGGAGCCCCCGCAGTCCCATCGTGCGCATCTTCATCGACAAAGACGGCGGCGTGAGCATCAAGCACTGCGCGATGGTGAGCCGTTCCCTCGGTCTCGTGCTCGAACGTCTCGATCCGTTTCCCGGCCGCTATCTGCTGGAGGTGTCGTCGCCGGGAAACAACAGGCCGTTGACGAAAGCGGAACATTACGTTCGATTCGCCGGCAGCGAGGCTCGCGTTCAGTGCGAGAATCCGGAGTCGGGGAAAAAGACGTATACAGGTCTTATTTATTCATGTATAAATGAGTTGTTGGTGCTGCGTACGGAAGAGGGAGAGATCGCCATCAGGCTGTCTGAGGTCGTCAAAGCCAGTCTCTGCCCGCAGGAATACAAGATCGACAAGAAACAGAAGCAATTCAGAAAAAACAAGGACGGCGAGAGATGAGCGTTCAGTTCGCAGAAGCGTTCAACGACCTCATTCGTGAGAAGCGCATCGACAAGAAGCTCCTGATGGAGACTCTGCAGGCAGGATTCACGTCCGCGGTGAAGAAGAAGCTCGGCGCGGCTGCGGAGGTCGAAGTGGCCGAGGACGGAAAGGGAAACATCGAGCTCTACCTCCTCAAGACGGTGGTCGAGAAGGTGGAGAGCCCCGCATCGGAGCTCTCGGTCGAGGAAGCCCGCGAGTTCGACGAGGAGGCCGAGGCGGGGGACGTGGTCAAGCTGTACATGCCGTTCACCGATTTCGGCCGAAACGCAATCCAGATCGCCAAACAAATTCTCACGCAGAAGATCCGCGAATTCGAGAGGGACCGGACCTTCGAGGAATACAAGAACAGAATCGGCGAGATCGTGTCGGGTTCCGTGCAGCAGATCGACCGCAACGGGATCCTCGTGAACCTCGGCAACGCCGAGGCGACGATGCCGAAGAAGGAACAGATCCGGCGCGAACGCTACAGTCAGGGGTCGTCGATGCGGGCGTGCATCATGAAGGTGGACAAGGAAGCGAAGGGGCCGATGATCACCGTGTCGCGGACGAGCCCCGAGTTTCTCAAGAAGCTATTTGCGCAGGAAGTGCCCGAGATCTACGAGGGCATCATCGATGTCAAGAGCGTGGCCCGAGAGGCGGGCGGCCGTTCGAAGATCGCCGTCTACTCGCGGGACGACCGCGTCGATGCCGTCGGGGCGTGCGTGGGGATGAAGGGCTCCCGCGTGCAAGCGGTGGTGAACGAGCTGAGCGGCGAGCGAATCGACATAGTTCCGTGGAGCGACGACATCTCCGCCTTCGTGAGCCGCGCGCTCTCCCCGGCGAAAGTCTCGGGGGTCCGGGCGTACTCGGACACCAAGACGGTGCTCGTGTCGGTCGAGGAAGACCAGCTCTCGCTCGCCATCGGGAAAGAAGGTCAAAACGTACGCCTCGCTTCCAAGCTCACCGGCTGGCAGATCGATCTCACGACGACGCGAGAACTCGAGCAGCGCGAGCGCCTGCAGGAACACCTCACAATGGCCGTCGAGGATATGGCCGGTGTCACAGCCAGAATCGCGGAGAAGCTCAGGTCGATCGGTGTCAGCACCGTTCAGAAGCTGGCGAAGATTTCCGATGACGACCTGCTCGTGATACAGGGGCTCGGACCGAAAACGGTGGCCAAGCTGAAGCAAACCGCGTCGGACACGATAAAAGAACTCGAGAAAGCGCTCGTCGAATTGATGGACAAAGAGAACGAGGAGAGGCGGCGGGCGAAACAAGAGGAGAAGCCGCTCTTCGACGAGTCCGTGCATGGTCCGGAGGGGAAGAAGCCGCGCGCCGAGAGAATCACCGAAGAGACTCTCTTCTCCGGAGCGGTAGATGAAGGAGAGGCGGCCGAGGAAGTCGAGGGAGCGGATCAGGAGGCGGCGGGCAAGGCCGAGGGAACGGATGAAGGCGCGGCGGCCGAATCCGCTGACTCGGACGAGGGTTCCCGCGAGGGGGACGGGACGTAAGAGACGAGAGAGTCGCGCGTTTTACGGAGCGAACTGGATGCGAATATACGAGCTTGCCAAACAACTGAACGCGAAAAGCGAGGTCCTCGTCGATCTCCTGCTGATCGCCGGCTTCGACATCAAGGGTCACATGAGCCGCCTCGACGACCAAATGCTCGTCGAGATCAGCGAGCACTTCAAGCTCCCCCCCGATCTGACCAAGCGGGCGAAACAGGCGAAGGTGAACATCGCCAAGAAGGAA
>CAZYCB010000274.1:0-8159 GCA_964645735.1 uncultured bacterium
CGGTGAGCCCTTCCTTGAGCATGTCGACCAGGAACTGCGTCGATCCTCCGCGGACGAACCGTGCCTTCACCCCCGCCTCGCGCATCATGTTCTTCAGGTACTCGACGAACGCGAGCGCGATCCCGCCCGAGCCCGCCTGGAACGAGAACCCGTCGCGCATGATCCCCGCATCGCGCAAGAACCGCGCGACGTACTCGGAGATGAGGAGACGGTCGGGGCTCTTCGTGATCTGCGTCGTTCCCGAAACGATCTTCGACGGATCGCCGATCGAGTCGATCTCGACGACGTAGTCGACGTTGTTCCCCTGAATGTGCCACGGCACGCAGGGGAAGGGGACGAGATTGTCGGTCACGACGATGACGTGATCCGCGTACATCGAATCGGCCAGGGCGAAGTAGAGAGACCCGCAGGCGGAGGGCCCGTGCGATCCGTCCGCGTTGCCGAACGGATCGGCCGTCGGAGCCGCGATCACGGCGATGTCGATGTGCACGTCGCCGTCCTGTATCGCCTGCCAGCGCCCGCCGTGCGAGCGAAGCACACCGAGGCCCCTCATGTTTCCGTAGGAGGTGTATCTCCCGAGGGGACCGTTCATGCTTCCCTCGATGTGGTGGACGACGCCGCGGTCCATGAGATCGATCACCGGCTCCTGACACGGAAAGGACGCGCTCGGAAACCACATGAGGTCCTTCACGCCGAGCTCGGCAGCGGCTTGCAGGACCATGAGCGCCACCTTGTCGCCGTTCCGGAAGTGATGGTGGTTCGAGATCACCATCCCGTCGCGGAGCCCGCACTTCTTGAGCGCCGTTTTGAGGTCCTTGACCCGTTTGTCTCCGCTCGGCGGATAGTCGCGGCACGAACGCACGGGGGGCGCATGTTTCACACCCCTCGGTTTGAACGCGCCCACGCCGAGAAAGGGCACCTGCTCCTTCCCGTTGACGATCGTCGGGACTCTTCGTCCTACCTTGTTCTTCACGAATTCGTTCTTAGCGCTCATCGTCTCCTCCGCGATCAATCGTTTCTCCGGCCCGTACTCTCTTGATTACCGTTTTTTCCCCGCGGCCTTCTCGTCGGCATGGGGGTCGGGAAGGATTCCCACGCGCCTTGCCGTTGCCACGATGCGCTGCGCCCTCAGCACGACCGGAGGATCGATCATACGCGATCCGAGGCTCACCACGCTCCGGCCCTTGGCTGATGCGTCTTCGAAAGCCGCGACGATCTTCAGCGCCTTCTCGATTTCCTGCGGCGTCGGTGCGTACGCGTCGTGTATGGGTCTTATCTGACGGGGGTGGATGCACCCCATCCCCTCGAAACCGAGCGCCCGTGACCGGGTCGCCCAGACCTTGAGGCCCTCCATATCCCCGATGTCCCCGAACACCGAGTCGATCGCCTGCAGCCCCGCCGCGCGCGCTGCATTGACGAGGCGGAGGCGCGCGTAGAGCGTCTCGTCCCCCTGCTTGGTCCTCGGGACGCCCAGATCGGCGGTGTAATCCTCGAGACCGATAGTGAGCGCGACGATGGTGTCCGCCGCCGCGGCGATGGAATACGCGTTCTCGATCCCCAGAGCGGATTCGAGAATCGGCATGAGCCATATGGGATGCTTGATTCCGTGCGCCTTCTGGATCTTCTTGATGCGCGCGTCGACGTCGCTGACCTGGCCGGCTGTTTCCACCTTGGGTATCAAAATGAGATCCGGCGATTCGGGTACGATCTCATCGAGGTCTTCGTATCCGAGCGGAAGCTGGTTGATGCGGACCATCCGCTCCGCGCCGAGAAAATCGATGCACCGGAGCGAATTCCGCACGAGGAGCCGCGCCGCGTCTTTTTCGTCCGGATGGACGGAATCCTCGAGATCGAGAATCACCGCGTCCGGATGGTGAATACCCGCGTTCACGGCGAACTTCGGCTCGTTCCCCGGGAGGTACAGTCTCGAGCGGCGGAGCCGGTCAGGGGCGCTTCGCGCCTTCGGCGTGAAGAGCCGCTTGGGGAGTGCGCGTCCTTTGCATCCCGCCCGGCGGAGTGCCGTCTCCACGCGCGCTGCGATGACGAACGGGAGCCCGCCCGTGTCTTCCACTTCGACGCGGGCGTGCGCGATACCGAACGACGAGAGAACCGATTCCACCGTTTCCCGTATCGACGCGCCGTAGAAGGCGCTCACTTTCGAAGCGATCTGGAGATCGAGGCCGCCGCTCGTCTTCAACGACACCGATACGAAGAGGTCCGAGCGAATGTCCGTCCCCTTGCGGCCGGCGCCGGCGCTGCGCGCGGCGGCACCTTTCGCGTGAACGGTTCCGCGCTTCCCCTTCGGCCCGGCTTCGAGCGCGGCGCGTTTCGCTTTCGACTTTGGTTTTGCCTTTGGTCTTGCCTTGCTGCTTTTCGACATCTCAACTCCCCTTCTCGCGGAGCCTCACAGCTTCGCGATGATCGCGTCGGTCATCTTCGTGGTCGTCGCCGCACCCTTAGCGATCGCGTCGGGCCCGCCGGCGAGCTTCATCATGTCGTACGTGCGGACTTTGCCTTCCTTGACGACCGCGGCGACGGCGTCGCGCACTTTGTTCGCCTTGTCCGTCTCGCCGATGTGGTCGAGAAGCATCGCCGCGCTCAAGATCATGGCGATGGGGTTGACGATCGGCGGATCGAGCTCCGCGTATTTCGGCGCCGATCCGTGCGTCGGTTCGAAAACGGCCACCTCTTCTCCAATGTTGCCCGAGCACGCGAAGCCCAGGCCTCCGACGAGGCCTGCGAACGCGTCGGACACGATGTCCCCGAAGAGATTTCCCGCAATGATCACGCCGTAATCCTCGGGGTTCTTGGTGAGCCACATCATCTGCGCATCGATGTTCGTCGACCAGAGCTCGATGCCGGGGTAGTTCTCCTTCACGCGGCGCGCTTCCTCTTCCCTCATGCCGGAAGTCTCGCGGAGCACGTTGGGCTTCTCGCACACCGTCACCGATTTGTACCCGTACTTCTTCGCAAATGCAAACGCCGCCTCCGAGATCCGCCGCGACGCGTTCCGCGTGATGAGGCGCACCGACACGGCCAGGTCCTCGCCGGGAACGTTCGCGAAGGGCTTGTACTTCGGGTGGAGGGCGAACGCGTCACGGACCTGATGCGGCGGATTCGTCCACTCGATGCCGCAGTAGAGGCACTCGGTGTTCTGACGGAAGATCGCCGTATCGACGACGGGCTCCTCGAACCCTCCGTCCGCCTTCCGCCGAATGAAGTTGAGAGGATTTCCGGGGAAGGAGCGGCACGGTCTCAAGCAGATGTCGAGGTTGAAGAGCTGCCTCATGCTCACGATCGGGCTGAAATACTGGTACCCCTTGCCGCGAAGCGATGGGCTCAGCTCCGCGTCCGCCTTTTTTTTCGGCTTCGATGTGATCGCTCCGAAGAGACCGAGCTTGTGCTTCTTGAGAAGGTCGATCGTTCTTTCCGGGAGCGGATTCCCCTCGCTCGTCCAGAAATCCCATCCGATGTCCCCGTGGACGTAGTCCGCGTGGAAACCCGCCGCCTCGAGCACGCGGATCGACTCCGGAAGAACCACCTTGCCGATGCCGTCACCGGGCATCGATACGATCGTGAAGCGTTTCATGTTCGAATCTCCCTCCCTGGAATTGCGAGTTGATCTGTGATGCCCGCGCGGTTCCCGCGCGTGCACGAAT
Organism: uncultured bacterium; assembly: GCA_964645735.1. Taxonomy (GTDB): domain Bacteria; phylum Krumholzibacteriota; class Krumholzibacteriia; order WVZY01; family WVZY01; genus CAZYCB01. Next base: position 3,660 of record CAZYCB010000274.1, read on the forward strand.
CCTCGTTCCTACGAAAGACCGAGCCGTTCGCGCACGAGGTTCTCCACACCGCCGGCGATAACGAGCGACTGGGGCACGGACCCCAGCGGCGAGAACCGGAACGTCTCCCCGCGATACGCGGCCGTGCTCCTCGCAAAATCGATCTTCATGAAATCTCCGGGAATGAACGTCCGGCCCCCGCCCGCGATCTCCGCTTTCAGATGATCGCGAACGCGCGCGACGAGATCCGGACATTCCACGCACGCGAATCCGTTGTTGTAGGCGTTCCTCAGGTACGTCTGCGAGAAGGTTGCCGCAATCACGATGGCGATCCCCTTCGCCTGGAGCGCCGTCACCGCCTGTTCGCGGCTGGACCCGGTGCCGAAGTTCGAAGCCCCGACGAGGACGTCTCCCGTTTTCGTTCTCGCGGAAAACTCGGGATCGTAGTTCTCCATCACCACGCGCGCCATGTCTTCGCGCGTCATTCCTTCGCGGTACGTGTAATCCTTGCCGTAGATCCCGTCCGTGTTGAGGTTGTCCTGCGGGACGAACACGAGACGCCCTTCGATTTTCTCCGGGAATCCTTCGATGATCTTCACCACTTCGTCGGCGCCCGGCGCGCCGGACCTGATCTCCTCGAATTGCCGCTTCGGACAGCGGCCGTCGGACGGCGTCGGACCGGCGATGTAGCCGGCCACCGCCGAGGCGGCCACGACTTCGGGGCTCGCCAGGTACGCCTTCGCGTCGCGCGACCCCATTCGCCCCTTGAAATTCCTGTTCGTCGCGGAGATCCCGACCTCCCCCGGTTCCAGGAGCCCCGTGCCCAGGCCGATGCACGGGCCGCACCCCGCGGGGAGCGTCCGCGCGCCGGCCTCCACGAGGGCCTGCCACGCTCCGCTCGCCTCGGCGGTTTGCTGCACTTCCTTGCTCGCCGCCGAAACGTAAAGCTGGACGCCCTTCGCCACTTTCTTTCCCTTGATCACGCGCGCCGCCGCTTCGAGATCTTCGAGCCGGCTGTTGACGCACGAGAGGAGATAGGCTTTGTGTATCGCGACTTTCTCCTTCTCGATGTCGGCGAGCGATTTCATCACCTGAACCGTGTCGGGGCCAGAGACGTGCGGACTGATGTCGTCGAGAGAGACCTCGATCCGCGCGGCGTACACCGCGTCCGGATCCGGAACCGGCGGATGCGTCTCCCACTTTCTCAGGTCCTCCTCGCTGAAGCGCGTGATCCCTTTCTTCTTGAGAGCGACAATGCGCTCCCTCAAGAACCGAATCGTCACCGCATCGACGGGAAACCACCCGGTGAGCGAACCCCACTCGGTCGTCATGTTGGCGATCGACAGACGGGCATCCATGCTCAAGTTCGCCACGCCGGGGCCGGAGAACTCGACCGCTGCGTTCAGCACTTCGCCCTGGCTGTACAGACCGCAGAGCGTGATGATGAGATCCTTCCCCGTGGCGCCCGGCCGGAGCTTCCCTTTCAGGACCACCTGTATCGACCGCGGGATCTGCCACCAGAAATCGCCCGTCGCCCAGATCGCTGCGGCGTCGGTCCGGACCACCGGGGTCCCGAGGGCTCCGACCGCGCCGTACATGTTCGAATGCGAGTCGGATGCGACGACGAGCGAACCCGGCAGGACGTACCCCTCGGAGATCATCAGCTGATGCCCGATCCCCGTGCCCGCAGGATAGAAATCGACGCCGTTATCCCGGGCGAACTTCTCGATCGACTGGTACTTCTTGAGGTTTTCCTCCGTCGTGTTCTGTATCTCATGGTCGAGGGCGAACACAGGCTGGCGCGGATCGAACATCTTCGTCGCCCCGATCGATTTGAATTTCTTCATCACGGCGGCGGTGTTGTCGTGCGTCATCACGTGACTCGGCCGGAGCGACAGCATGTCCCCGGCCCGGAGCGGCCGGCTCGGGCCTTCGGTCATGTGCGCCTGTGCGAGTTTCTCGACGACTGTCTGTCCCATCGAAGTTCCTTTCCATTGGCTTTGGTGGGGTAAGTGTTAGTGTTCTTCGCGCTAGACTGAGCGGCGTCGAACCTGGGCGGACATCGTCGGCCATCCGACGCCGCTCATAACCGCGCGCCGAACACTAACACTTACCCCACACCAACTACAGCTTGTCCGCCTTGCACAAATCCATGAGCTCGGTGACCGACGACAGCTCGTCGAGCTTCCACACCGCTTCCTTCAGGCGCCGGCGGCGCCCCTCGGAGAGCACCGGAGCGGCGAGTGCGTCGAACTTTTCCTCGATCTCCCGGTCGGAGAGCGGATTTCGCGGATCGCCCTTCGGATAATCGAGCTGTTTCGTGAGCTCCCGGCCATCCGTCGTCTTGATCGTGACGATCACACGCTGGAGCTTGGGAAAGAGCTTCTCGATCTCCGGGTCGGCCACGACTTCCACTTTGCCGAGCTGTTCGCGGATCCTCGGATCCAGGATCTTCTCCTGTACGAATTGAGCGGGCGTCACCTGGCGCTCGGCGATCGCCGCGGCGATCACGTACGGGAGGCTGTGGTCGGCGGTTTCCTTGGACCGCGGATCGTATTTCGTTGGATCCGCGAGGATATCCGCCGCGCGGGCGAGCGACCGGATGTGCACCTTCGCCACCTGCTCCGGCTTGAGATCGTTTCCGATGACGATGTCGAGCACCGCCGAGATCGGCGCGTGCGTGAGCGCCTCCGTCGGAAACGCCTTCATGCCGCAGCGCTCGATCCTCCACGAGTCTCCGAGACCGTCGACGAGGACGTCGAGCTTCCAGTCGGGGCCGAGGCAGCGCACGATCCCCTCCTTGCCGTCGATCACATGCTCGGGTCCCGTGTATCCCCTCTCGGCGAGGAGCGCGGCCATGACGCCGCTCTGCGTGGCCATCGGGTCCACGGTGTTCTTCATCATGGTGAGCTTTCCCGCGGTGACTGCGCCGTAGGTCGCGTGACGCGAGGCGGAGATGCCGATGGCGTGCTGTATCTTCTCCCACGAGAGCCCCAGCATCCGCCCCGCGACGATCGGCGAGACGAACGCCGTGAGCGTCGCATGGTGCCACCCGCGCTCGCGCACACCGGGAAACGCCGCTTCGCAGAGCCGGCACTCGAACTCGTAGCCGAGGATGATCCCTAGAACGAAATCCTTCCCGTTCCTTTGCGCCCTTTCGCCGCAGGCCATCGCGGCGGGGATGATGTCCGACGGGTGCGACGGGTCCTGCTGCCAGTAGATGTCGTTGTAATCCATGATGCGGATCATGAGCGCGTTCGCAAGAGACGCCGTCACCGGATCGGTTTTCTTTCCCGTTCCGATGATCGTCGACGGCCCTTTGCCCCCGATGTCATCGAGAACACCGAGCGCGATCTCGGCGTCCTCCTGGCGGAGGCCTCCGAACGCGCATCCGAGAGAATCCAGCAGGAAACGGCGCGCCTCGTGCTTCGCCCTGTCTCCCAGGTCGTTGTAGGTCACATCGGCGGCCCACCGGGCCATTTTGGCTGTAATCGTCTCCGACATCCGGAAACCTCCTCCGCAGTTGAATCAGCCGGCGCGGCCGGCCTTCTTATTGTTCAGAGATTCTTGAACGGAAGATAGCTCATGAAATCCGCGTGATGGATGATGATCGCTTCCGTGGTTCTCTTGACGAGGCTGCCCTCGTCGGCGTGCGCCGCGATGATGTGGCACACTTCGTCGGGCACACCGCAGGCCATCGCCAGTGCCACGCCGGTGAACGGGTGTCTCAGGTATTTCCCCCGTGCGCTCTGCAACGTCTTGCCGTCCTTCTTCTCGTACTCGAGGAGTTTCCCGACATCCGCGAGGATCGCGCCCGCAACGACCGTGTCCATGTCGATCTTGAGCGCCTTCCCCAGGAACTCCTGCATCGCCTCGGCGGATCGACGGGCGATGTGAACGACGCACCGTTTGTGCTCCATGAAGGTCGAAGGACAGTTGGGGACGAGAAGTGTGAACGGGATCTTCTCGAGGTCCCCCGGTTCGAGCGGACTCATCTCGAACGCTTTCACCCAGGTTTTCGTCACGCTCTCGCGGAGTTCCGCGTTCTCGATCCACTCGAGCTCTGGCCAGAGTTTCTTCACCGCATCGCGCATCGGACATCCCTCCCTCGGAAACAAAAACACGTACCCCCGCACGTTCGAACGGGACGATCGGCGGAGCCCTATCCGTCTCGTGGGCCAACAGCTTACGTGTTTTCGCGCGCCTTGTCAACTGCTTCGGAAAACAGGGTTCGCGAAGACGCCGTTCGAGAGATCGCGGGAAGAAGCTACGCCGCCTCGAAGGCCCTGCGTGACTCCTCGACGAACTTCTGGACGAGACGGCGGTCCTTGCGCCCGCCCTGGTCTTCGACGCCGGTGTGGACGTCCACGCCTTCGGGGCCGACGTCGAGGATCGCCCGATGAACGTTCTCCGGGGTGAGCCCGCCCGCCAGGATCACCGGCCGGATCGAGCGTTCCACGAGGCGGCGGCTGACCGACCAGTCGTGGGTTTTTCCCGTCGCTCCCCACAAGCCCGTGAGGG
>CAZYCB010000275.1:0-1698 GCA_964645735.1 uncultured bacterium
GCCCTTGCGGGGCAAGGCCCGCGCCACCTTGCGTGCGGCTGATGCGCAGCCGTTAGCCAGACTGGACTTTTGATGGTGATAATCCGGCCGACAAAAAGGTTGAGCACGTTGTTGCCAGCAGGTCGGGTCACGGCAACGAGATCAGACACGGCGCTGGGTGACTGGTACGTCAATCGAATCGTAGTCGATCGGCGGCCATTGCTCATCATGGTCAGTTCGACTTCGCTCCTGCCGATGCTGGTGCCGGCGCGGAATGTCCGGGACTTACCATCTCGGCTCGCGAAGATTGTGGACGCCCGCCTCAGGCGCCAGGGCGTCGACCCTGCTCTTGTCGACGCTGAGAGAGGGGCCATGACGCCCGTCACGATCGGCCCAACGTTTGACCGGTCCGTGGTTGGGATCATGGTCGACTTCGTAAAATCCGTCCCGTACTATCTTGACCGGGGACAATGGGATGACACTACGCTGTGGGTTGTTGAGGCAAAGCTGGCCGAAACGCCTTGCCACGCTGGTCGCAGACTCGAAGAAGTTGTATTTCCCGATAAGAGGGCGCCCGAATTGTTGAATATGAAATGGGGGGCTGGCTAACACGCGCATACAGCTGACACGCTGCGGTTTCACGGCCCTTGCGGGGCAAGGCCCGCGCCACCCACCTGGCGCGGCTGATGCGCAGACGTTAGGTGTTTAACGTTGCGCGGTTCATGGCGTTAGGAATCTGAGGAGTAAGCCCCCTGACGGCATGAGGAGGAACGATGTTCAGAGGTCCGTCTGTTAGTTTGCTGTCCGCGGTGCTTCTCGCCGCAGTTGTAGCGAGTGGATGCGAGGACGACACCGTCAACGTTAAACAGCCGGCGCCGGTGCCGCCAGCCCTGTTGACGCGTCAACTTTGGTACGCGGCGAGTCCGCCCATCTCTGTGGACGAAGAAAACGCATTGTCGCCGGAGAGTACGGTTCGCGTTTTTTGGTACAACATCGAGCCGGATCACGGTGCCACGATGAGGGACTTCGACCCGGAAGTGTCGGACGAGAACGACGCTCCCGTAGTCACGATGCACATCGAGCTGGACGCTTTTCCCGAAGATCCTCCGCGGTGGGCGGGCGTCATGACCGGGTTTTCGGGCTCTTGGGACGGGTACGGTGGCTCCGGTGGCGTCCCAGGTGGCCTCGACCCACTGGATCTCTCGGAGGCAAAAATCATCAGATTCTGGGTGAACGATTTCAAGCCTAGCCCGGCAGATCGCGGCGGCAAGATCTACGTCGAATTCGGATTCATCGACGAGGACTTCTACCGACCGGACCTGAACGAATACGATCGTGAGGACAGAGACGGGAACGGGTTCACGGTGGGAGGCGATCACAACGAGGACACGGGACTCGACGGCGTTCCAACGGGGCAGGAGGGGGACGATCCCGATGACGACTACGACAGCGATAGGATCGCGGCCGACGGGAACCGGTTTACCCGGATCAATGGAACGGAGTGGAACGGGCGCCCCGACGACGAGGACCTCGATGGAGACGCTCAGCTCGGTTTGCTGGACGCGTATTTCAGGTATGAAGTCAGCTTGAGCGATTCGGCGGTGCTGGATGTGCGGCGGGACTATCCCACATTCTCGGACTTCAAGAACCCTTTGGATTCCTGGCGGCTATACGAGATCCGGCTCGAAGACTACGACGCCGTCACGCCAGCGGGGCGTG
>CAZYCB010000276.1:0-2317 GCA_964645735.1 uncultured bacterium
CCAGGTTGTCGTGACGCCTGCGAATGACTGGGCCACGCTCAGCTTCCAGGACCCGATCGACATGAACCAGAATACGGATCTGGGTTGGTTGTTCGTTTGGGACACCTTGAGCACGTGGAGCAACCCCGCGTTCATCGCCGATCCGGACACGACTCAGCACCCGGGCAACAGGCTCTTCAGCGCGACGGCAGCCAACAATGGCGATGCCATTGTGAACATACTCGAAACAGGTATTCCCGTCAGCGCCCGGCTGGGTCGGACCGGCGACAACTACTCCATCAACACCAGTAATTATCGGACCGTAGCGCTGCGTATGGGCCTTCCGGGGACACAAGGAGTCCCAAGGACCTCGCCCATTTCGGCCTTTCAGTTTCTCTGGTACACGAAGAGCATCTTCGACACAGACACGGTCCTGAGTCAGTCGTACCTCCCATTCAACTACGGCGGCTGGGGCATCTACATCATCGACCTGCCGACCCTCGGTGCTTGGTCTGGACCACAGTGGCTTTCGAACTCCACCGTGCGAACTCTGCGCTTCGACCCGACGAGCAGGCTCGGTGACACCGTCCAGCTGGATTGGATCCGTCTGGTACCCCAAACGAGCGAGCGCACCATCACATGGACCGGTGGCGGCTCGTACGACATCTACCTCGACACCAACGGGACCACGTGCGACGGAGACCTTGGTCCGATCATCAAGGCCATCAACAACGGGACGGTGGCTTCGACGAACAAGGGCAGCGGGACCTTCAGCTTCCAGGCCTCAGCGTTGCCGCCGGGCGACTACCGCGTGGCGTTGGGTTCGCTGGGCAACGGGTCGTTCACCTGCTCCGCCGGGTATTTCCGTGTGGGCGCCATACCAACGCTCGCCTTCACTTCGCCCTCGGACGAAGGGAGCAGCGACGACTTTGCCGCCGTCCAACTGAACAACGCGTGGGACATGGACTCGACGACCGACGTCGATCAGATCGGATGCACCAGCAACCCGACCGTCACGGCGCTGGCAGCGGCCGAGCGCCCTGACGGGGCGAGCCTTGGCAGCGTGAGCGTGTTCCGAGGCACCGGCGGGCCGACGACCGATGTCGGCCTGTGCGACGGCGTCCGCGACCCGGCGCTCTTCTATCTCTGGCCCGGCGGCTTTGGCCGCGGTGCCACCTACGGAATCGACACGAACCGGTACCGGATCCTCACGTTCGAGATGGGTCTACCCGGTGCTCGGGATCTCGATCCCGTCTCAGGCGGATCGGTCGCCCGGCTCTACTGGAGAATCAAGGGCGACCCGACCATCAACGGAAGCCAGGACATCCTCATCAATCACCGGACGGGAGCCAATATCGTCGAGAAGATCTCGCTAGACATGGCAGCGCTCCAACGCGAGGTCGACTACGGCCAGATCGGACCCAACTGGTCTGGAGAGGTCGACTACTTGCGGCTCGATCCACACGAGTTGCCGAACTCGACCGACTTCTGGGTGCGCCGGGTCAAGCTCGCGGCACTCGAGCGCCTGCTCAACCAGCAGTACACGATTCGGTGGACGTACACCGATCCATCCCCTGACCCGTCCGCCGCGACCCTGACGGTCCACTACGACACCGACAAGGACCCGACGAACGGCTTTGCGGGCATCGCCTGCGGACCCGTCAATCCGAGCGAGGTCACCAGTTGCACCTGGAGCATGACGGGAGGACCCGGCACCTATTACATCTACGGAGAGTTCTCCAACGGCCTGAACTCGAACGGCACCTATGCGACGTGGCCCTTGGTGTACGACCCGAGCTACACGGAGAAGCCCCGGATCGTGCTTGACCGGGCACGCTTGAACTTCGGCGGGACCAACAGCGGTGCGCTGAAGACCTCATCGCAGGAGGTGCGCCTGAACGTCGTGGGCTCGGGGTCGGTCGCCTGGACCGCGAGCGTGGAACCGACCCGCGGCGGGCCGACCTGGGTGTCCGTGTCGCCCGCCTCCGGGACCGGATCCGCCACGCTCACCGTCAGCATTAAGGACATCGCCATCGACAACAACCTCGTGGGTGACTGGGTCGTGAAGGTCTCCTCGTCCGATGCTGCCAACTCGCCGAGGCACCTCCGGGTGTATCTGAAGATGCGCCCACCAGCGAATCTCACGCGTCCTGCTGGGTCTCTCGACATGCCATCGGGTGCGACCACGGTGTCAGGATCGATCGTCGTCGGCGGCTGGGCAGTCGACGACATTGAGATCAGCAAGATCGAAGTATTCCGCGATCGCGTGGCGGGCGAGCTTCCCCAGGGGTTTCTCCCGAGCAGCCACCCAGGGGTCGACAAGATCTACGTCGCCACG
>CAZYCB010000277.1:0-1517 GCA_964645735.1 uncultured bacterium
AAGAACCGTGAGCAAACCGAACAACATCCGGAAGAAAGCGCTCGAGCACGCGAAGAAGGGTCATTGGGAAAAGGCGCTCGAGGAATTCACGCGCCTGGTGGACTTCGAGCAGCACAATCCGAACCTCTTCAACGAAATCGGCGACATCCATCTCAAGCTCGGGAACAAACGCGAAGCGTTCAAATACTATCACGATGCGATCGGCGCCTACGCCAAGGTCGGGCTTCACAACAACGCCGTCGCCGTGTGCAAGAAGATCCTCCGTCTCAACTCCGGCGATGACCTGGTTTACGGGAGGATGGCCACTCTCCGGCAGAGTCAAGGATTCGGTCGCGAGGCCGTGGCGTATTCGCTCCAGTTTATCGACAAGATTCTGAAAAGATCCGATCCCGGTGATGAAAACCTCCGGTCGCTCGTCGTCGAGGTCGCCCGGGTCTTGCCGTCGGAACCCGAGGTCCTCGAACGCGCCGCCGAGTGTCTCGCGGCATGGGACGCCGTCGAGGAGGCGGGTGCGATACTGGAGAAACTGGAAGAGCTCTATCGTACCCGTGGGATGGCCGCCGAGAGAGAACGCGCGAGGGCGAAGATGGAATCGATCGGTCACGTTGCCGCTCCGTCGGCAGCCTCTCAGAGCGACGAGCTCGAGTCGATCGAATCGCACCGCAAGAACGCCGGCACCGTTCTGGCGGGGGTCGAGGCGCCGTTCAGCAAGTCCGTCCCCCCGCACATCCGGCGCGGGCACGACAGCGATGGCGCGGCTGACTTCGGCGTTATCGATGTGGGAAATCCGAAGAAGGACGATTCGTCGAAAATAACCCGGTCGCCGGGCGCCCCGCGCGGCGAAACCGCGGCGGACGCGATCGGATCGAATGCGAAGGGGGAATTCGAAGCGGATCCATCCGCTCTTGACAGAGACTGGCTGTCCGGTGTTCGCTCGCGCCCCGTCGCGGCGCCCCCGCGGACGAGTACGCCGATCGACGAGGACCGGTCCGCGTCGCCGGCCGAGTACGTGATTCCATTGGAGGACGTGAGTGGAGGTTTGGAAAACGTTTTCGGCAATGACTCGGAGGCGCGTGAAACGCCGGTCCCGCCCACCCGCCGCGAAACCGAAGCCGCCGCTGAGGTCAAGGCGGACGTCGAAGACGGGGATTACCGGAGCCACTACGATCTGGGGATGGCGTACCTCGAGATGAGTCTTCTCAACGAGGCGATACGGGAATTCCAGATCGCCGCGCACTCTCCCGCGTATCAAGTCCGCAGCCTGGAGATGATCGGGCGCTGCTTCATCACTCAGAACCAGCCGGCGTCGGCCATAAAGCATCTTGCCAAGGGCCTCGCCCTCGTCGAAGGAGACGACCGGGACGCGCTCGGGATCAAGTACAGCCTCGCGCTCGCCTACGAGATGGCGGGCGAGCCCGACAGAGCGAGAGCGTTTTTCGAGGACATCGCCGCCGTCGACGTCACGTTCAAAGACGTCGAAGAGAAGATGAGGAAATACGTCTCGTAGACAGTTCCCG
>CAZYCB010000278.1:0-8281 GCA_964645735.1 uncultured bacterium
ATAGCCAGGAAGCTCGACCCTATCGCTCAGCCCGTTCTCCTTCACCAGCGATTCGAGGCAGCTCCGCGCGGGCCCCTCGCCCAGAATGCGGGCCCGCACCGGGACGCCGCGCTCTCTGAGAACGGCCACTGCATCCAGCAGCACATCGAATCCCTTCATGGCCACCAGATTGCCGGCAGCGAGAAGCAGGGGAGGCTGTGGCATGACCGCACGCTTTTCCGCGCTTCGGAACACGACGCATATCCGAATCACGGCGAACTTCCCACGGTGTTCCGGCGGAACGAGCTTCTTCAGCTCCTCGGCGCCGTCGTGGTGAACGGCGACAACGAGGTCAGCGTCCACGAGCTTCCGGCGCTTGAGCGGGTCGCGGGTCGAAAACGACCGGAGATAGATATCAAACGCGTGGAAGGTGATCGACAGCTCCGCGCCCAGTATCCTCTTGCCCAACCACGCCACGGTCGCCGGCGACGAGCCGAAATTCGCGTGGAGGTGACGGACATCATGCCTCAGCGCATCGGCCAGAATCGGCATGGCGATCCAGAAAGCCGCAAGGTTTTTGACCCAGTAGATGGGGTTGGGAAGCGAATACCACGCCAGTTGCAGTGCGCCCCGGATGAAGCCCATCGGACGGCGCGTGGCGACGAAAACGAGCCCGCGCACGATCGATCCGCAAGACGGGCTTACGATCTCAGCCTGGATTTCGGAGACGCGCCCGTTCTGCATCCGTTCCCGGCCCCGTCCATAGAACGAGTACAGCCGTGTATCGGGGCGCTGCCGGAGCAATTCCACGACTTCGTTGATTTCGAACGTGTGCCGGTAGATGTGCGAGGCGATATAACCGATTCTGTTTCGGCGAGAACGAGTATCATTTGCGATTGGCGTCTTCGTCATGAGAACTGTCGGGTTTCCTGTGTGACAGCGGAACGGCGAATCCTGACAGCCCGATTATAGAGACCGTGTCCCCCGACCGTCAAGACAAGCGGTCGGGCGAACGCCCTGGTTGCCGGCGCGGGTCGAGAAGCGGCTGTACGAGACCCGGCGTTTCGACTACGCTCGCGATGGGCGTGCTCGCCGCCGTGCCACGCCCAGTGAAACGATCGTGGTGCCTGCGTGGCTCCCATACGAACCGTCACGATGAACCTCGGCGTCATCATCAATCCGTTCGCGGGGCGAAGACCATCCAGATGGCGCGCCGACACGATTCGTTCCGCTCTCGCCCCCTTGGGAATCGAGATCGATGTTCGTGTCACCCGCGCGCGCGGGGACGCCGGGCGATTCGCCGGAGAGCTCGCCTCCCGCGCGGACGTGATCGCGATCGTCGGCGGTGATGGAACGGTGCACGAAGCGGTCAACGGCATCATGCCCCGCTCCGTTCCGATCGCCGTGATTCCCTCGGGTTCGGGAAACGATCTGGCGAGCCTCGTGGACTGCCCGAGAACGCCGCACGATCTCGGCGCCGTTCTCAAACGAGGATGGGCCGCCGAACTGGACGTGCTCGATTTCGGCGACCGTTTCTGCGTGAATTCCGCGGGCCTCGGTTTCGAGGGACTCGTCAATCGTCTCAGCCACGGACTCAACCGTTCCGCCGGGCACTTGAGGTACGCCGCCGCGCTCGTCAAGGCGATCGCCTCCGTGGAATGCCCGCACTTCACGATCGCGACCTCCGCGGGCGACGAGATCGCCGGCGAAAAGCTCCTCGTCAGCATCGGGAACGGCCGCCGCACGGGCGGCGCGTTCTACCTCACTCCGAACGCCTTTCCCGACGACGGTCTCATCGACCTTTGTGTCGTCGATCCGATGAGCCGCGCGCGGATGCTCTGGATCCTGCGCGGAGTCTTCGACGGAAGCCACATCCGCCACCGCGAGGTCCACATGTTCCGGGCGGAGTCCCTCACCGTCGAGGCCCGGACGAACTACCCGATGCACGTCGACGGCGAATTCGTCGACGCGCCGCCCGCTCCCCGCCATATCACGGTGAAGCGCGGGGCCCTCAGAGTATTGTGCAACCCCTCGACGAAGAACACGCTCGCGAACAGTCTGAAGAAAATACTCTGACGTCCGCATCTCGAGAGGACGCGCACGTGTCGGTTGCCGCTGGCCTTTTCTTGGTTATTCGTTCTGAAAGGAATTCGGGCCCGATGACGACGCCCCGCCGGTGCGGTGAGAGCTGGCGAAACCGTTGACCCGGTACGCCGCCCAACCCGGCACCCCTTGCTTCGCCCCGCATTCGAGAGGACGCAGGCCCAGAAGGACGAGCGGATCGCCGGTCCTCCTCTGGTTGAATTCTCCCGTGAGGAAGAGTTCGAGCACGTTCTTGTTGTCTATGACGACGTCGATCCCTTCGCGGCGCAGGTAGTCCCCGAGCTTGCCGCCCTTGAGCGCCAGGAGCGCCCCGCTGTTCACCTTGCCGTCGAGGTTGATCACGCGCCGGTGCGCGAAGTACCCGATGGCGCCGCTCTGAAACACGCCGATGGTGTCATCCGGCGACGTGTTGTCCTCCACCCAGCGTGCCGCGTCGTAGAAGCAGTAGATTGGATACGACTTGCATGCGCACGTGTACGCCATGTAGCCGAACGCGCCCATGAAGCCCGCGAGAACGACCGCAAAAACCCAGCGGCCGGCGGCGGCGCTCGGGGAGAGCCGCCTGAACGCCTCCTCGAAGAGGAGCCCCGCGTAGATGCAGAGAATGAAGTAGATGGGGTAGTAATACCGGACGAAGAAGAACCCGCCGAAGATGTACAGCGAATACGCGGCGATGACGATGACGGCGATAACGAGAAGGAACTGGACCTCGTCGAACCCCTTCACGCGAAGGCTGCGTCTGCGCAGAACGACGACGTACACGAATGCCGCGGCGAGCGCGAGCCCGATCACGTTCGTGGCTACGGCGAGCGCGCCCGGAGCGCCCACGGCCACGCCGAGCTTTTCCGCGCCGCGAAAGAACGCGTGAACGGGCGGCGCGAGCTTGAGAACGGAGACCGAATGAACGATGTTGCCCCAGAGAAAACCGGCGCTCGGACCCGACGCGACGACATCCGTCGAACCCAACCCGAAGAACGGGGCGTAGGCCAGCGAGAGGAACCGCGTCGCCGTCCCGCTATCCTGGACCACGCCGCCCAGTGCGACCGCGTTGTACACGATCCAGGGGCTGTACGCGGCGATCGCCGCAACGATCGCCGCGAACACGCCCTTGAGCGCACCCACCGGCGATTCTCTCTTGCGCAGCGCGAAGAGGTAATCGAGCAGGATCACGAGACCGAGAAACACTTCGTCGATTCTCGCGAGCATGGCCAGGCCCACGAGGACCCCGAGAGCGACGAACGTTCTCTTAGGCGGCGCAGCGGCCGAACGAATACGGCTCAAGTAGAAGTACACGACCCACGCGAATAGAAAGAGCGCGAGGGCCGTTTCGAGACCGTTTGCCGCCTGCTTGGTGACTACCGGCGAGAACACCCAGATTGCGGTCGCGAGCAGCGCGATTTTGGCGCTCGTGTACCGCGCGACGATCTTGTACAGGAGCACGGCCGTGAGCGCGGTGAACAGGGCCGACAGCATGAGGGCGGCGTATATCGGCGCTACGAGATCCGAGGGGTAGAGCCAGTAGAACGGAACGAGCAGGAACACGTAGAGCGGCTGGAAGCCGTTGGTCGGATGGATGCCGTCGAAGCTGGCGCCCGCTCCGCCGGCGAGGCTGTGGGCGATCTTGAACGCGTAGAAGCTGTCGTCGTACAGGAACCCGTTCTTGGCCAGAACGGAAAAATCCTGACCGACGACCGCCAGATGAAACAGCAGCGCCGCGCCGAAGATGCCGGCAACGAGCAGCTTCTTGACCGATAGTGACATCTATTAGAATCTCAATGTGTTAGCAGTCTATTCCCTACGGTTCCCTTCGCTCGACGGCATACGGTAACGGGGTCGATTGTACCCCAAAAAAGGCGGGTTGTCAATCCAGTTCACGCCGCGGCATGCCGCGGGGTCGATAGGCTAAAACTCTATTACAATAGAAGTTGCTCCGTTCGGCTCAACCAACATGAAGGGCACCGGATCGTCGAGCCGACGCACGGGGGTGATCGTCGCTGGCGGGCGCACGCTGAGGCCTTCGTCCCAGTGGTACGCGAGGAGAAAAGGCCCGCGGTTCCTCGTGACATCGATCTCGATCCTGTCGAAAGAAGCGGTCACTCGGTCGCCGTCTCCCCCGGTGAACGTCGCCGGCCTGTGGATTCGCCACAGGACGTAGCGGTCGGATTGCCACTCGGCGCTCATGGGCGCCGCGCCGCCGGTTCTCCACGCCGCAGGAACCCCCGTCGTGTCGGCGGCGACACGTGACATGAAATCCTTCACGCCCGCGCTCGCGGCGACGACCCAGCGTATGTTGTACAGGTCCGCGTAGGCCCAGAATTCGGGTGCGGTGAGATCCGCGAGCGGCTTCCCCATCGTCCGGTCCATTTGAAGCGTCGCGAAGTGATGCTCGAGGAACGTGAACGGATACGGGCCGCCGATCTGTTCGACGCCCGTGTAGAGAGGCAGGACCCCGGGCAAGTGAACGTCTCCGTAGAGCGCCGCCGGACCGTCCTCGATCATAAGCCTCCCCGTCCGATCGGTGTATCTCTGCACGTTTTCCACCAGCACTCGAGCATCGGCCGAAAGCGTCGTCCTCACCCTGTGTTTGTACCCTGTCCTCGCGCACAGAAAGGACAAAACGATCGGGCTCATCACGAGAAGGACGAATCCCGCGGCTTCCACACCCCGCAGCCACGACGCGCGCTCGGCGCGCCGCGCGCACGCGTCGAAGAGAGACGCACACCCCACGCCCGCGAGCGGCGCGCTGAAGAAGAGCGCGGTGAGAACGAACCGGCCGGGCTCCAGATGTTTCACCCCCGGGAGAAACACTCCATACGCGGCGACGATCAGCAGAAAAACGACTGTGCCGACGAGGCTCGCCGCCTCCGCCCGACGCCCCCGCGCTCCCAGCCGCCATGCCCCCGGCACGGCGAGGGCGACGAGCCCGATCGCAGGCAGGCACCCCGGCCGGAAGAGAATGCGCGCGAGTTCCGCTGCGCCCGCGGTCTGGAAAAACGCCTTCGTGCCCGTCTTGGCGTGCGCGTACTCGAGGAGCGGAACGATCCAAACGGAATTGACGAGCACCACCAACACGCACCAGAGCATGAAGAGAAGCGTCTTCCTCACCGTAATCTCCCGGCGCGCGAAGAGGATCAGGTACACGTACGGCACGGCGAGAATGACCACGGCCGTCGGGTGGATGAAATACGCCACAGGGCCCAAAATGAGCCACCAGACCGCCCCCTCCCCCCACAAGAAACGGCGGAAAAGACCCACGGCGAGGATCGAGAAATGGCTCACGCACAGAAAATCGAACATCCCCGCGTATCTGAAATGCGATGCGTATGGGCGTCCCCAATGCCAGAACACGAGGAGCACCGCGACGGAGAGGATCGCCTCCCTCTCTGTGAAGCGAAGACACCTGCATCCGAAGTACACGGTGAACACCATGGAGAGATAGCACCCGAGTATGAAGAACTTCATCGCGTGCGCGACCTGACCATCGGTAACCGGGGCGCAGAACGCCTCCAAAGCCTTGACGTCCACGTCGAAGATGGCGCTCGGGAACCCGGCCATGAAGTGCGGGTCGTACGCGTGAAGACGCGCCGTTTCGAAAAACACCGCGTTTGCCCGCCTCGCCTGGTAGTAATGAAAAGCGTGATCGAGCGTGAGGACCGGCCGGTCGTTCACCACGTCCGCAGGGGAGAGGAAAAAGAGCGTGCCGACGAGGTGGACGGCGAAGAGAACGACGAGGAGCGCCCTCCTGTGCTTCTCGAAAAAGACATCCGCGAAGAATCCGTCCCTGGTGCCGCCGCGCGCACGGATCGACCGGACGACGCCGCTCCACACCACCCATCCGCCGCAGAGGACCCCCAGACCCACGAGCCAGGTCTGGAGTCTTCGCGGGATGAGCAACTCATCGGGGTCGATCAGGCTTGCAGCGAGGAGGAGAACTCCCGCAGCGAACACAGAGAGATCTTGCTTTCGCAGAAACGCGGGACTATCGTTACGTTCTTCCATCGATCACTGGAACGCGCGTTCGATACGCAGGCACACGAGAAGATGAGCAGCAGCCTCAGAATCGCCGTTTTCAGCGCTCTCTGTTTGATCTGGAGTTCCACCTGGCTGATGATCAAGGTGGGCCTGGAGAGTGCGCCTCCGGTCACCGCGGCCGCATACCGCTTCATCATAGCATCTATCATCATTTTTGCAATTCTCATCCACCGCCGCATCCGTCTGCCGCGAACACCCGGATTCTACTGGCTGTCGCTCTTTCTCGGGCTTTTCCAGATGGGAATCCCCTACGGATTGATCTATTGGGCCGAGCAGCACATCACCTCGGGCCTCGCGTCGATCCTCTACGCCACCATGCCGATCACCGTCGCCGTTCTCGCCAGGGTCTTCCTCGGCGATTCGCTCACGCTTCCGAAGATCATCGGAATCCTCATCGGGACGCTGGGAACGATCGTGATCTTTTGGGGCGAGCTGTCGGGGGGCGGCTCCGGCACCTTGTGGGGAGTCTGTGCCGCTCTGGCGGGCGCGGCCTGCTCGAGCGTGTCGTCGATCGTCGTCAAGAAACATTCGCGCGCCTACCATCCGATCGCATCGATTTTCGGGCCGATGCTCATCGGAAGCGTCGTGCTCGTCATCGGCGCACGATTCTTCGAGGCGGGGCAGAAGGTCACCTGGAACGCCGCGGCGATCGGGAGCATCCTCTACCTCGCCGTTTTCGGCTCGGTTGTGGGATTTGGCCTTTACTTCTGGATCATCAAACATATAGACGTCACCGTGCTCTCGTACCAGTCGTTCATCATCCCCGTCCTCGCCTGTTTCCTCGGCTGGATTTTTCTGCGGGAAAAGGTTACAATCAGCGTCGCTATCGGCGGAGGCTTGATTCTCGTGGGAATCGCGCTCGCCACGTTTCGCATTCCCCTTCACGAGAGGTCGATGCGTGTTGGATCTGAAAACGGCCATTGATACTGCCGCGCGCCTACTCGGCAGCGCGCGCTCGGTGGTCGTGTCGACCGGCGCGGGCATGTCGAAGGAGAGCGGGATCCCGACGTTCAGGGATGCGCCCAATGCCCTCTGGGAGAATTTCGATCCGGAGAAGCTCGCCAGTCCCGAGGGATTCTTGGACGATCCTCCTTTCGTCTGGCGATGGTACGAAGATCGGCGCCGCATGATATCCGCGGCGCAGCCGAACGCGGGACACACCGCGATCGCGAGGTTCGAAGGCCTTTTCGACCGCTTTGCCGTCGTCACACAGAACATAGATGATCTTCACCGGAAAGCGGGGTCGAAGAACATCATCGAGATGCATGGGAACATTTTTCGCTACAAGTGCTTCGATATGGGCCACCCCATCGATGAACTCCCGCGGGACGACCGCGTGCCGCCCCTGTGCCGGTGCGGATCGATGATCCGTCCGGACGTGGTGTGGTTCGGCGAAATGCTCTCTGAAGATTGCGTGGAGCGCGCCTACAGAGCGATCGAGACGTGCGACGTCATGCTCGTCGTGGGGACGTCGGGAATCGTCTACCCCGTCGCGGGATTTCCGGAACTCGCCCGGCGCGCCGGAGCGACGATCGTCGAGGTGAACCCCGAGGAGACTCCGATCACGCGTCTCGCCGATGTGTTTCTCGAAGGGGCGGCTGGCGGGGTGCTGCCGCGTCTGGTCGACGAGTTTTTGAAATCGAGGTCATCGTGATTTGGGTTGCAGGTGACGTTCGCCGTTCCCGTGTGCCGTGTCTCGTCGGCGCCGGGCTTATCGCGCTTCTCCTTCTGGGAATGCGGCCCGCTCCCGGGAAAGCCGAACAGCCGCTCGTGAAGAGTCTGTCTATCCAGTCGTACTATTTCTCCCCCGTGAGAGGCGACAGCGTCACGTTCCGGTACGTACTCAACGACACCGCTGCCGTTTACCTCATCGTGCTCGAGCGCGATTCGTCGACCGTCGTCGATACGCTCGTCGCCGGCACGGTGCAGACGAGCACCGCCCAGCACAAAGCGGCGTGGCACGGCGCGTATTTCGACGGAACGCCGGCCGAGGAGGACACGTTTCTGGCCGTTCTCCGGGCCGAGACGGACACGCAGACGCAGTCCGTCTACTCGCCCTTGTTCTTCGTCGACGAGACGATCCCGGTGGTTTCCATCGTCCTCGTGGACCCGGCGCTCATCGCTCCTGGATCGACGGATCCCGCCCAATCGCCTGACGTGGAGATCA
>CAZYCB010000279.1:0-1534 GCA_964645735.1 uncultured bacterium
CCCGAGATCATGGCGTTGAACGAATCGACGAAAAAGTTGAAATATTTGAAAAACGCGAGGATGCCGATCCCGAAGCAGACGCTCACGCCCAGCAGGAGCTTGCGCTTGCGCGCGTCCTCGGTCTCGTGGAGCCGCCAGCCAACGACGAAATCGACGATCGTCGATGCGAGCAGGAGACCCAAGAACCGCCAGTCCCAGTATCCGTAAAACACGTAGCTCGACGCCAGGAGAAGCGGGTTCTTCAAGCGCCGCGGCACGAGATAGTACGCCGGCAGGACCAGCGCGAGAAAGATCAGGAATATGAACGAGTTGAAGAGCATGTTGCGATGGCCGTTCGCTGTCTTGCTTGATCCGGATGTGCCGCGCGGACAGGGCTGCCGGTCAGGCCCCTGTTTTGGCTGCGGGCGGCCCGCCGACTTCGGGGGATTCTATCAAAGCCGCCGTTTGGATGCCAACGAGTGATTTGCGGGACGGAGCGTCAGGACGAGAGGCAACGGCCCGCGCACTCTCCGTCGCCGTGGGCAAAGCTACCCCACAAACAGCCCGACGGCCACCAGGACGGGCGTCAGAATGTTGAGGAGAACGTTCATCCCCATAATCGGCGCCAGGCGCTTCATGTCATCGGCGTGCCTGTACGCCCCGACGGCGGCTGGGACGGCGATCACCAGCGCGAGAAGACCGAGGAGGCTCGCGCGGGGCAGGAGCCCGAGCGCCGCACCGACGACGATGGCGAGAAAGGCGAGAAGCAAGAACGCCCCGTAGATGACGCTCGCGGCGCGCCGGCCGATCACGATCGGGTAGTTCTTTCTCCCCACGCTCCGATCCGCGTCGACATCGGGAAACTGGTTCAACAGAAGAAGGTTGCTCACGAGAAAAAACGGGACGAAAGACGCGATGAAAGCGGTTCGGGAGTACTCACCGGTAAGAGCGAAATGCGTGCCCGTTACCATGAGCGTCCCGAAGCCCACACCTGGGGCGACGAGGCACGCGAGGGCGTTGTGGGCGAGCCACGGCGTGTAAAGAATGACGACGAGAACACCGGCGATTCCGAGCGGGAGGAACGACCAACCTCTGAGCGCCAGAAAGTACACACCCACAAGACACACCACGACGACACTCACGATCGCGGTCGCCAAAGCCTGCCGTACCAGCCCGGGATTCTGGGGCAACGTGCCGCTTCCGCCGCTGAACGGCGTGCGCTCCGTTTTGAAATCCAACCCGCTCTTGAAATCGAAATACTCGTTGAACGAGTTCACGCTGACATGCGCCGCGAGCGCGCCGATGAGAACCAATACGAAATGAACGGGGTTCACACCGCCGGTCGACCAGACAGCCGTTCCGAGACCCAGTACGACGCACGCGGGCGCCAGTATCAAGAACGGGACACGCATCGGTCCCAGGAGAAACTTGAGATTATTCATGGCGAGTACTCCCTCCCTCGGCGACCCGGCCAGGATCGGGGCCGTCGAACCCACAGAGACTATAACCGGAACGGCGTCCGTTTCAACGGCGTTGCTCGTCCGGGGAGCGGGGG
>CAZYCB010000280.1:0-10698 GCA_964645735.1 uncultured bacterium
AGGGCGATGACAAGCCGCTCAAGTACCCGGCGACTTTCGTGAAAGCCGATCTCGTCGTGTTGAACAAAATCGACCTTCTGCCCTACGTGTCCTTCGACATCTCGCAGGCGAGGGAGAACACGAAACGCGTCCACCCGGGCATCGACATCCTGGAGGTGTCCTGCACGACGGGGCAAGGCATAGACGAATGGCTCCGCTGGATTCAGAAACGCCTCGAAACAGCCCGAAAGACCGCGTCCCGCGAAGGTTGAACCGCGCCGGGCGGTCGGTTACACTCTTTCGATACGTGCCCGTCCGTAACCCGGCGGGCGAAGTCAAAGCGAACATCAGGAGAACCACGAATGACAGAGAAGGTCCTTACACAAGAGGTCTTGCTCGGGGACGAGGCCGTCGCCCTCGGGGCCATTCACGCTGGAGTAACCGCGGCGTACGCCTACCCCGGCACCCCAGCCACGGAGATTCTCGAATACGTTCTGCGCTACAAGGAGCGCCATGGCAAGCCTCACGCCGCGTGGTGCGCCAACGAGAAAACGGCGGTGGAGGAAGCCCTCGGCGTGTCGTTCGCCGGAAGGCGCGCGCTCGTTTCGATGAAACACGTCGGGTTGAACGTCGCCGCAGATCCGTTCATCAATTCGGCGATCGTGTCGATTCACGGCGGAGTGGTGCTCGCCGTTGCGGACGACCCCGGCATGCACAGCTCGCAGAACGAGCAGGATACGAGGTACCTCGCCGATTTCGCGCGGATCATCTGCCTCGAGCCGGCCAACCAGCAAGAGGCCTACCGCATGACGATCGAGGCCTTCGATCTATCCGAGCGCTTCGACATCCCCGTCATCGTCCGGTTGGTCACGCGTCTCGCCCACAGCAGGGCGGTCGTCGAAACCGGCGACGCGCGGGACGAGAACCCGATCGCCAAGGTGCCCGTGCCGTCGTCGTGGATCCTCCTTCCGTCGAATGCCCGGCGCCAGTGGAACGCGCTCCTCAAGCGCCAGGCATCGATGCTCGACTACACGGAGAACTGCCCGCACAACGTTCTCGCGCTCTCGGGGAAGAAGGGCGGTCTCGGCGTCATCACGACGGGGATAGCGCGGAATTACTTCATGGAGGCCCTCGACGATCTCGAGGAGAAACCGTCTCACCTTCACGTGGGGGCGTACCCGCTCCCCGTGGGGAAGATACGAACGCTCGTCGAGAAGTCCGGACGCGTGCTCGTCCTCGAGGAAGGGTATCCGTTTCTCGAAAGGCTGCTCCGCGGGATCGTGCCTCCTCCCATCGAGATCATGGGAAAAGGAAGCGGTCACGTTCCGATCGACGGCGAGCTAAACCCCGACATCGTGCGCCAGGCGCTGGGGCTCGAGCTGCGGCGCGGCGTCGCCGTCGCCGGTTTGAAGCTCCCCGGGCGGCCGCCGCAGCTCTGCCAGGGATGTCCGCATGGCGATGCGTACGGGGCAATCAAGAAGGCTCTCGCGAGCTTCGACAACCGGATGGTGACCTCCGACATCGGCTGCTACACCCTCGGGGCGCTGCCGCCCTACACGGCGATCGAATCGTGCGTGTGCATGGGAGCCTCCGTCGGGATGGCCAAGGGAGCCGCGGAAGCGGGCTTCTATCCAGTGGTGGCCGTGATCGGCGACAGCACCTTTCTCCACTCGGGAGTGACCCCGCTCATGGACGCCGTCTCAGCGAACGCCAACATGACTCTCGTCATACTCGACAACGAAACGGTCGCGATGACGGGGACACAGCCTACGGTGCTCCCCAGCTCGCGTCTCGAATCGCTGATACTCGGCGTGGGAGTCGACCGCGAGCACTTCCATATCCTCGATGCTCATCCCAAAAAAGTGGACTCGAATGCGGAAATCATCCGCCGCGAAATCGAGTACAAGGGACTTTCGGTGATCCTCGCGGTCCGCACCTGTTTGGAAGAAGCGCGCAAGAAAAAAAAGGAAGGCAAGTGAAGCGATGAAGTTCGACATCGTTCTCTCCGGCGTCGGCGGCCAAGGGGTGTTGTCCCTTTCCTCGATCATCGCGTCGGGCGCCATGAAAGAGGGACTCTACGTCAAACAGTCCGAGGTCCACGGGATGGCGCAGAGAGGAGGGGCGGTGCTCGCGAATCTCCGCCTGTCCGACAAGCCTATCGCGAGCGATCTCATACCCAGCGGCACGGCGGCGATGATCCTCAGCATGGAGCCGCTCGAGAGCCTCCGGTATCTCTCGTTTCTCCGGCCCGACGGCGCCTTGATCACGTCGACGACACCCGTCGTGAACATTCCCGACTATCCGGATCTCAACGAACTTCTCGGCAAGATACGGACCATCCCCGGCGCGATCCTCGTGGAGAGCGACCGTCTGGCGAAGGCGGCCGGTTCGGCGAGAGCGGCCAACATGGTCATGGTAGGGGCGGCGTCTCATCTGCTTCCCGTCAAAGTCGAGACGATGGAGCACTACATCGAAAGCGTGTTCAAGAAAAAAGGAGATCAGATCGTCGAGGCGAACTTGAAGGCGTTCCGCGCGGGGCGGGAAGTGTTCACGAGGGAGCGGCGTACGTAGACGTTTCTTGGAGCGGCGCGGGCGTCCCTGCAGCGAGCCGAGACAACTGAAATGAAAAACGACAAGATCACGCAGATCCTCGAATCGGCGAAGAGAGCCGGCCGCGACGTCCTCCTCGAAACGGAAGGGATCGCCCTTCTTCACGCTCTAGGTTTCTCCGTGCCGAAGCACGTTTTCATCCGCGGATCGGCGGATGTCCCCTCGATCGACCTCGACCTCTTCAGCGGCGACAGCGTCGTGGTCAAAGTGATCTCCCCCGAAATCCTCCACAAGAGCGATGTCGGGGGCGTCGCCTTCGTGCCGAGGCGCGCGGATTCGATCCGGTCGGCCGTCCTCGAGATGGAGAAGAAGTTCGCCGGACGCCGCGTCGAAGGCTACACGATCCACCAGCTCGTCTCGTACGATCGCTCCCTCGGCAACGAGCTCCTTCTCGGCCTCAGATGGACGCCCGATTTCGGGCCCGTCGTCGTTTTCGGGGCGGGAGGGATCTACACCGAATATCTGGCGAAGAATTTCAAGACGGGACGCGATGTAGCGATTCTCTCCCCCGAGGCCCCGCCCGCCGGGGGCATCGAGAGCGTTCTCGAGCGCGTCGCGATCATGCCGCTTCTCACCGGAGGCTTGAGGGGACAGAAGGCGCGCGTCTCCAAAGCGAGAATCGTCGACGCCATACAAACGACGCTCGAGTTTGCGCGGGGATTCGTCCCCGGGTGGGTCTCCGAATTCGAGATCAACCCGCTCGTCGTATCTGACGGCGATCTGGTCGCTCTCGACGTGGTCTTGAAGCTCTCGAAGGAGATTCCGGCTCTGCCGCCGGAGCGGCCGATCGACAAACTCCGGGCGCTCTTGACGCCGCGGTCCGTGGCGGTCATGGGTGTCTCCGAGAAGATGAACCCCGGTCACGTGATCCTCAACAACCTGATACGCGAGGGGTTCGACAAGAACAACATCTTCGTCGTCAAGCCGGGGACGGATTTCATCGAAGGGTGCCGGTGCTCGCCGGATATCGCTTCCCTTCCCGGAGCGGTCGATCTATTCGTGCTGAGCGTCGACGCGCAACAGGCGTCCGCTGCGGTAACCGAGCTCATACGGACGCGAAAAGCGGAGAGCATCATCGTCATCCCGGGAGGGCTCGAGGAAAAGGCAGGGACGGAGGATTTCGTCAGCCGCATGCACGCGGCGCTTCGCGAATCGAGGGGCGAGGACTGGCGCGGGCCCGTCATAAACGGCGGCAACTGTCTGGGGATACGCTCGCTGCCCGGGCGGTACGATACGATGTTCATCCCTCCATACAAGATCGGACTTCCCGACAAGGAACCGTCGCCGCTCGCCGTGATAAGCCAGAGCGGCGCTTTTTCCATATCGAAGAACAGCAAGGTCTCGTCCGTGAACCCGCTGTACACGATCTCGTTCGGGAACCAGATGGACCTCACCGTCGGGGATTATTTGGAGTACTTCAAGGACGATCCCCAGGTCGATGTCTTCGCCGTTTACGTCGAAGGATTCAAACCCCTCGACGGGCTCCATTTCATCCAGGCGGCCGGCGAGATCACGAAACGGGGCAAAACGGTCATCCTGTACAAAGCGGGGCGGACGAAAGCCGGCGCCAAGGCATCCGCAAGCCACACGGCATCCATCGCGGGGGACTATCCGGTCACACGCGAGCTCTGCGAGAACGCGGGCATCGTGGTTGCCGAAACGATCGCCGACTACGAGGACCTCGTCATGCTCTTCACCTGCCTGGGAAACAAGGCGGTCGCGGGCTGGCGGTTGGGAGCGATGTCCAACGCCGGGTTCGAGTCCGTCGCGATGGCGGATAACCTCGGCCGGTTCCGCGTGGAGCCGTTCTCTGCCGACACGGACGCAAAGCTGCACATCGCTTTCAAGAAGCTCCGCATCGATGCCATCGTGGATGTGCACAACCCTCTCGATCTCACTCCCATGACAACCGACGCGGGATACGAGGACGTGATGCGGGCGATGCTCGGCGACGAGAACGTCGACGTCGGGCTCGTCGGATGCGTGCCCATGACCCCCGCCCTGAAGACGCTCGTCCCCGGCCCCGATCATCCCGAGGATCTGCGTTCGGACGACGGCGTCATCGCGAGAATGTACAAGGTCAAGGATTCGACTTCCAAAGCGTGGGTCGCCGTCGTGGATGCCGGCCCGATATACGACGAGATGGCGATGCTCCTCAAAGCCCGCGGGATCCCGACGTTTCGAACGGCGGACCGCGCGATGCGGCTTTTTCACAGGTTCTGCGAGACGAGGCTCTGCAGAACGTGATTGCCGGGTCCTCGCCTGCCCCGCCGTGTCATTCCCGCGCAAAACCTGGAGCAGTCACATGGAGAAAAAAGAGAAGACGAACCGTTTCACCGTCTCCCTCCCCACCGGCCTCTTGAAAGAGATCGACAAGCGCGTCGGCGGCAAGCGGTACGCGTCGAGATCCGAGTTCGTCCGGGATCTCGTACGCGACCAGATCCTGGAGACACGCTGGTCGGAATCGGAGGAGGAACTCGTCGGCGTCCTGACGATCAGCTACGATCACCACCAGAGAGGCCTCACGCAGAGAGTCCTCGACGCTCAGCACTCCGCGTACGTCAACATTCTCTGCAGCACGCACGTCCACCTCGACCATCACAACTGCCTCGAAGCGATCATCATCAAGGGGAAACCCAGGGACATCGAGCAGATAAGGACACAGATTGGCGGGATCAGAGGGGTGAAGTTCGCGAGGCTGAGCAAAGCGTCGACGTGAGCGCGACGGTATCCCCATCCTGCTCGAGGACGAGGATACCGTCGCGCCGTTTTCATCGTCTCATTCGGGACAAGCGATGTCGAACTGATCCGCGTCCCAGCACGCTTTTTCCCCACTGTTGTAGTCGGGCACCTGTATGCTCCCCGAACCGTCCGCGTACCACGTGATGTTGTACACCGCGTCAGGGGCTGCCGAATCCGTGAAGTCGATGCGGCTCACTTCGGGAGACGCATAGTACACGATCAGGTCCCCCTCGTCGGCGGAATCGGGATTGTTGTTCAGGACCGACATCTGATGGATGTTCCCCGTCTGGTCGAGCCAGTCCATGCGAACCGACTGCCTTCCCGGCGTCTGAACGGCGGCGGCAGCCGTCGTGATCGACAGGAGAACGGGTTCATAGAACTGCCAGTACCCGGAGCTCTCGTATTTCAGCGCCTCACCCTCGAACCAAACGAAGTGATCGAGCGGCATCTCGGGGTTGGGGGTCGACACTTCCATCCTCCACTGCGTGCGGTCCCCGATGTCCTTTCCATACAGGAAGATGCCGTACTCCGCCTGATCCTTCACGTAAATGTACGTCCAGAGCCACCATCCATCGGTCTGGAGCTGGGGTACCGAGTGGATCGCCAGCGCAAACGCCGATACGGGCGGGACCAGCGCCCCGCAGAACGCGAGATAGAGCCATTGCACGCGGACAGCCGCGTTCATGAAGTTCGTCTTTCCGGGTACCGCCAATAGCGTCATCGGATCTTGCGTGTCCCTTCCGAGCGCGGGCGAACCCTCCGACACTTGATCGAAGAACGACAGATCCATCGTCATCGTCGCCGCGTCAGGGAGTACAGGAGCTTCACGCTCCGGCCCCGTCGGGTCGTCGCTGGAACAGGCGGCGAATGCCAGAACGGCGAAGACGGCCACGAGGCCGACACCTATACGGCAAATGAGGCGTTTCACCATGAGAAACCTCCTGAGGCGTTGCGCATCTGCGCCTTCGAATACGGGTCCGGTATACGCATTCGCTTCGAGCAGAGACTATGCCAGAAACCAGGCGCTTGGCCACGTGTCACGACCGTTCGTGCCTGCGTGAACCGCCACCCGGCCGCTTGCCCGCATCCTGCGAATAGTGCGAACCCGCCGCGGTCCAGAACCGGGCGCCCAACCGCTCGACGATCTGGATCCGGCCGCTCGCTTCGACCTCGGCGAACGCGTCTCGCACGTCGTCGGGCGGCCAGCGCCGCAGAATCCTTCGCAGCTCCTCTTCACGCATCGGGTGGCGGCTGACGATGCCGACGATCGCGTCCACCACCGTGTCGAAACCGCCGAGGTCGATGTCCGCTTCCCCGGGGACCACGATCTGCGCCGACCGCCCCAGTATCGCCGCCGCGCGCATCAGTCCCTCGTCGTCGGGAGGCTCGACCCACGCGTCGGCCGGCGGACGCGTCGGAACATTGATATGGACGAGGTCGGGGTGAAGTCTTTTCAGAACGGCTGCGATATCCGCGAGCGCCGCCTCCGTGTCGTTCAATCCCTTGACGAGCATCACCTCCGGCCAGAACTTTCCATGGTACGCCTCGCGGAAGGCGACGAGCCCCTCGACGTGCTCCTCGAACGAGATGCCTCCGTGCGGCCTGTCGATTCGGCGGAATACTTCTTCGGACCCCGCGTCGATCGACGGGAGCACGGCGTCCAACGGCAATACGGCGTCGCGGACTTCGGCAAGATGAAGAAAAGAGCCGTTCGTCAGAAGAGCGACGGGAAGATTCGTCATCCGTTTGACGCCCGCGACGAGACGCCCGATGCTCGCGTGCAGGAGCGGCTCACCCGACCCGGCGAACGTCAACCAGTCGATGTCGCCCGGATTCATTTCAGCGAGCGCCCGTTCGATCTCGGCGAGAATCTCCTCCGGCGGGAAGTAATCCTTTCGCTCGCTCACGACGGGTGTGCTCCGTCCGAGCTGGCAGTACACGCAGTTCCAGTTGCAGGTCTTGAGAGGTACCGGATCGATGCCGAGGGACCGTCCCAAACGGCGGGAGGGAACGGGTCCGAAAACGTACTTCATTCAGAACCTCCCTGTGACACGTCGCGCGGGTCCTGTCGCCGATTTACCCGTCCGTGCTCGCAAGCTCAAACGCGGCACGGGGACCCCCATCGGCGCCACCCGCGAGCATGATCAGCACAGGTTCATTATAGTCTCTGCGCGCCCGCTGGACAACGGGGCCAAAACGCGCTGGACAACGATCGCGAGGCCCGTTCACAATACCGACGATGAAGCGCTCATTCCTGTCGGTCTTCCATTTTCCAGGAAAACCGGCTGTCCCGCATCTGTCGCCTGAATGACTCCATGATCGGAACCGCGCTCATAGTTCTCGTCACTGTGCTCTCGTGCCGGCGGCTTCGGAGCCTTCCTCCGGCGGCCCGCGTCGCCGCGGGATACGTTCTCGGCATCGGTGTTCCCGTCGCTATCCTCTGCCTCCTAGCGCGTTTCGGCGTCCCTGCGAACCGGTGGGTCGTCGGTTTCGTTTTCGCCATTATCCTCGCCTTTCTTCTCGGGACCCCCCGCAAGAGTGCCTCCCTTCCGGACGACACCCGCTGGACGGGCGTGTTGGCGATAACGTTCGCTGCGTCAGCGATGACGGCGCTCGTCAGCCCTTCGCCCGCGGGGAGCCCGCTCATCGACCCCTGGGCGCATATCGCGTGGAGTCGGAATCTGCCCGAAGCGCTCGAGCTCTACCCGCCGGGATTCCCCGCTTTTCTCGCCGTCCTCGGCCTCGACGACCGGTTGATCGGCGCTTTCCGCATGGCGCCGCTCGTTCTTCATGCGGCGCTCATCGCGCAGTTTCTCGCGTTGGGAGAGCGCGTGAGGGCACTGTGGCCCGCGGTCATTTGCGCCCTCGCATATCTGACCGTTCCCGTAGCGTTCGGCAAGTTCGATCCGCCGCGCCCGGAGCTTCTTGCCGCGGTTCTCATCGTCGCGTCGTGGTGGGTCCTCGGTTCCAATGCGCTCGGCACGCGATCCAAGGGCCTCGCGCTTTGCGGCTTGAGCGGCTTGCTGGCGGCGTCGCATCTCTCCTATCTCGAGGTGGGCCACTTCGCCGCTCTCGGTTTTGCGATCCTGTGGGGCGCGCCCGAAGGATCGCGTTCGCAGCGGCTTCCGCTTTTCGTCTCCATCGCCGTGGGCGCGCTTCTTTCGCTCGTCATTTCTCCCTCGCCTCTCGCTCACGTGTCCGGCGCCGAATCGCTTCCTGCCACCACGAGCCGGGAGACGGCAGCGGGGCTCATCGATCCTATCGGGATTGCGCGAATGGTGGGGTGGATGTTCAGCGTCGCGGGAGCGGCGGCCCTTCTGTGGACGGTTATCGCGTGGAAGCGAGCATGCTGCCATATGGGCGGTGTCTTTCCCGGTCTTCTTGTCTTCGGCGTTCTCGAGGTGGCCCCGCTCGTCTTGATCGCCGCTGGCGTTCGCATACCGATCTCTTTCGCCCCGTATCGCCACGTGCTGGCCGCGGTTCTACCGCTTGCCATGCTGATCGCAATCGCCTCGGGCCTTGTCGGGATCTGGACACGCTGGGGTCGCTACGCGTTCATGCTGCTCGCCGCCCTTTTCGCCTTGCACATCGTCACGCGCCCGACGTTCTCCTGGACGCTCGGAATGACCGCTTTGGCCGCCGCGATCGCCGCAGCCTGGACCGCACGCCGCGAGAGCGCCGCAACGACGCGAATAGCGGCGTGCGTCATCGCATTCGTCCTTGCTGCGGGTGTCCGTTTGTGGATCTGGCTGCCTTCGGCGCCGCCCGAGGCTTCGTGGCTCGTCACACATGGAGACTCCCGCCTCTCGGTCGTCTCGAACTGGCCGTTGACCAACGTGCTCGACGCTCTCGTTCCCCAGCGTGTCATCGACGGACTCGCCGGAAACGACGGCAACGCCGCGCGCCACCGGTCGCATGAGCTCTCGCCGCTTCGAGATCATCTCGCGTGGTGCGGCGGACAAACGGTAGCGAGCGTGGACAGCCTTCGTGCGACACTCGGGAGGATGGGCGCTCTCCCTGCTTACCTCGTTGTGGGTGATCAGTTCGCGCAGTCCTGGGAGGTGTATGCCAAACATCGCGAGACCGTCGCGCAAAGCGGCGAACTCGCTCGCCACTCGTACTTCGCCGCCCAGCCTTGTCCCGAAACGGCGGCCGAGCGTGTGAACCGGATACGGGACGCGCTCGAAGGGAATCCATCGGTTCACCGCGATTTCGCCGCGGGGGGAGTCGCCGTGTACCGCATGGAGTGACGCGTTTATCGATCAGGAAAAAACACCGAAAACGTGCGCGAGTGTGAGGTAGATCCCCGCTCCGATGAACACCAGTCCGGTTACGCGGCGCGCCCAGCGGCCGACGGCGGTGACGCGTTCGAACGCCTTCCCGACGGATCTCGCTCCGAGAGAGATCGCGACGGCGAACACCACGACCGGGACCGCCGTGCCGATGCCGTAGAGCATGGGCAGCAAAACGCTCGAGTGGTTGCGGACGGCGAGCGGCACGAGACTTCCGAAGAACAGACCGGCGGACACAGGGCAGAACGACAGCGCGAAAACGATCCCGAGCAGGATCGAGCCCACCATACCCATTCCCGCAAGACGGTGCGCCAACCTGGCGCCAAGTCCGGATCCGCCCCAGTTGACGCGGATGAGGTCGAGAAGAAACATCCCGATGACGATGAGGAACGGGCCCAATATCTTATTCGCGTATATCTGGAGAAAGTTGGATACGTGCGGAGCAGACAAGAGACTTGTCACAATGAGTGCGCCGAGACCCACGTACGTGATCGTCCGGCCGAGCGTGTACAAGACCCCGTGTAGAAATGCCCGCCGCGAGTTCTCGACGCGGCTGCCGATGAAGGATATGGCAACGATGTTCGTCGCCAGCGGGCACGGACTGATCGAGGTCAGGATTCCGAGCCACAGCGCGGACCATGCAGCGAGAATGAATTCGTTCATCTACGTTCCCGCCAGAAAGGCCTTCGCATTGTCCGTGATGTACGATGCGAAGGCTGTTTTATCGCCGACGAGCTGCCACACCTTGTCCAGCCGCTCCCAGTTCTTTTCGCTTCCGTCTATCATTTCCACGAGCACGACGGACCTCGTAGACAGCTGGTAATCGTCCACGTAGTGCTCGTTCCCCGGCTCTTCGATGTTCACGACGAGCCAAACCAGCTTGCCCGTTTGAAGATCGTTCGGAAAACCGTTTCTCAATGCTTCTTCGGTGTACGCCTCGATGGCCCGGCATGTCGGGCACCGCGTGTTGCCGTGAAAATAGAATGCCACGACCTGACGGGTGGTATCGGCCGGCTGTCCCTCTGAAACATCGGCCGCTTCGCCTACGGCAGCGCCCGCGCCCGCGGAGCCATCG
>CAZYCB010000281.1:0-7158 GCA_964645735.1 uncultured bacterium
CAGCCTGCGAGCACGGCCGTGGGCGGATGGCCGACAGGACCCGCGGGGGTCATCATCGGACGAGCGGAGCGCAGGGCCGCAAACGACCCCGCAGCGCACGAACCGAGATTACATGCGCTTGATTCCGAGTCCCGCGGAGGATGGGCCGAGGCTAACGATCGTGTTGTTCGCGCCCTCGAGAAGACCGGAGGCCGATTCGAGAAGATCGTCGAGCGTCACGCGGTTGATCCGATCGATAATCTCCCGCTCGTTCACCTGCCTCCCGTAGCAGATCTCGTTCCGCGCATTCCGCATCATCTTGGACGTCGACGTCTCGAGACCGAGGAGTATTTTGCCCTTGAGCTGCTCTTTCGTGTCGCGGAGTTCCTCCTCGCCCACACCCCCGTTCTCGATCTTCTCGAGCTCGCCGAACACCTCGCGGACCGCGGCCCCCGTGTTCTTGGGCTTGACCGCCATGTACGTGACGACAACCCCTGTGTCTCTCGCAGACTCGGCGTACGTGTAGACGGAGTAGGCGAACCCGAGTTCCTCGCGTATCCGCTGGAAGAGCCTCGAGCTCATCCCGCCGCCGAGGAGGGTCGTCAACACGGTAAGCGGATAGCGCTTGTCGTCGAGATACGAGCACGCGCGCCCGCCGATGCAGATATGCTGGTGGTTGAGCGTCCGTCTGTGGTGCCGCCTCGCCGGCCGGTACCGCCCCACGTTCGCAGACGAAGACTTCGCCGGCCCCGCGCTGAAATGAAACGTCTTGTCGCAAATCGACCGCAGCTTCTTCCGATCGAGCGAGCCGTAGACCGAGATCACGACGTTCTCGGCTCTCAGGTGCTTGCGCGCGAAACGCACGAGGCGGGGGCGGTCGAAAGCGGCCACTGAACGGGGAGTGCCTAGTATCGGTCTGCCCAGCGGGTGTCCCGGGAAAACCTCGGTGGCGAAGAGATCGTGGATGACGTCGTCGGGGGCATCCATCACGTCGCGGATCTCGCCGAGGACGACCTCCTTCTCCAGCTCGATCTGGTCGGGCGCGAAAGCCGACTCGAGGAACATGTCGTCCAGAACGTCGACGGCGACGTCCGCGTGATCGCGAAGAGTCTGGGCATGAACGCAGATCTGCTCTTTGGTCGTGAACGCGTCGAGAGAACCGCCGATCTTTTCCAGCGATTGGGAGATCTGGAGCGCGGATCGCTCGCGCGTTCCTTTGAAGAGCATGTGTTCGAGGAAATGGCTGAGGCCTTCTTCACCCTCTGCTTCGTCGCGCGAACCCGTCTTCACCCACACACCGAGGCAAAAGGCGCGCGAAAAGGGGTTGTCCTCGTGGAGGACGGTAACCCCGTTGTCGCCCACGTATCTCTTTACCCGAGGAGACCGTGAAGGGAAAGCGGCCATCGGAGGATCAGTGCCTGCGAGGCCTGCGCGAGTGCGATTGGGACGGTCTCTCCTCGCCCTCCGGGCCCCCTTCTTCGAGAACCTTCTTGCTCAGGCGGATCTTGCCGTCTCCGCTGACGTCGACCACCTTGACCCGCACGACGTCTCCGACTTTGAGAACGTCCTCGACTTTCTCGATGCGGTGGTGCGCGATCTCGGAGATGTGGAGAAGGCCGTCTCTGCCCGGGAGAATCTCCACGAAGGCCCCGAAGTTGACGATGCTCTTCACAACGCCTTCGTAGATCTTTCCAATCTCGGCTTCGGCGGTGATCTCTTTGATTCGCTTGAGCGCGATGTCGCTCGATTTCTTGTCGACGGCCGCGATCTTCACCGTGCCGTCGTCCTCGACCTCGATCGTGGCTCCGGACTCGTCCTGGATACCGCGTATGACCTTGCCCCCCGGACCGATGATTTCGCGGATCTTGTCGACGGGGATCTTGATCATCGTGATTTTCGGCGCGAACGGCGATATCTCGTCTCGAGGTTTCAAAATCGCCTGGTTCATGATGCCGAGAATGTGTTCGCGCCCCTGCTTGGCTTGATCGAGCGCCTTGCGGAGGATATCGTCGGTCACACCGGCCGTCTTGACATCCATTTGAAACGCCGTGATGCCCCTGTCGGTACCCGTCACCTTGAAGTCCATGTCGCCGAGATGATCCTCGACTCCGACGATATCGCTCAGAACGGCCACCTGGCCGTCCTCGATCACGAGCCCCATCGCGATTCCCGCAACGGCCTTCCCGACGGGGACGCCGGCATCCATGAGAGCGAGGCTCCCCCCGCAAACCGTGGCCATCGAGCTCGAGCCGTTCGACTCGAGGATGTCGGACACGATCCGGACCGTGTACGGGAAATTCTCTTCCGTAGGAATGATGGGCTTCAGAGCCCGCTCGGCCAGCGCCCCGTGACCGATCTCACGCCGTCCCGGGCCGCGGAAAGGCCCCACCTCGCCGACGCTGAAAGACGGGAAGTTGTAGTGGAGCATGTACCGCTTCCAGCTCTCCCCTTCGATGGTGTCGAGCATCTGCTCGTCCTGTCCCGTTCCGAGGGTGAGCGCCACGAGGCTCTGCGTCTCTCCCCGCGTGAAGAGCGCCGACCCGTGGGTGCGCGGGAGCAAGCCGATCTCGCAGGTGATGTCGCGGATGTCCGTCCATCCTCTGCCGTCGACGCGGACACGCTCGCCGAGAATCATCCGTCTCATCTCGCGCTTCTCGATCTCTTCGATCCGCCGCGCGATGTACGACTCATGGTCGGGATACTCCGCGGCGAACGCTGCTTGCGCCTCTTCGACGACCGTGTCGAGGGCGTCCTTGCGGTCCAGCTTGCCCCTGACGCGAAGCGTCTTTCTGACCGCGTCCGCGCACTTCGCCTCGATCGCGCTGTCGAGCGCCGGGATCAATTTGGGTTTGGGGATCGGTCGTTTCTCTTTGGCTCCAACCTGGCGGACGAGTTCGCGCTGAAGCTCGTTCAAACGTTTGATCTCGTCGTGGCCCACGGACACGGCGCACAGAATGTCGCTCTCGGCGACTTCGTTCGCGCCCCCTTCCACCATGATTACCGCGCTATCCGTGCCGGCAACCACGATGTCGATGTCGCTTTCGTCCATCGCCTGCACCTGGGGATTGACCACGAACTGTCCCGCGATTCTCCCCACGCGGACTCCGGACAAAAAGTCGGGGAAAGGAATGTCCGAGATGGCGAGCGCCGCAGAGGCTCCGACGACACCCAGCACGTCCGGCTGGTTCTGCCCGTCGTAGCTCAACACCTGAGCGACGATCTGGGTCTCGAACATGAAGTCCTTGGAAAACAACGGTCGGACCGGGCGATCGATCAGCCGCGCCGCGAGCGTTTCTTTTTCGCCGGGGCGGCCTTCCCTCTTGAAGAAACCGCCGGGTATTCTTCCGGCCGCGTAGAGTTTTTCACGATACTCGACGAACAGCGGCTGGTAATCCCTGTCGCTCGGCGTGTGGCTCGCCACCACGGTGACGAGGACGACCGTGTCCCCGTGCCGCACGACAACCGCCGCGTCGGCTTGCTTCGCCATTCGACCCGTTTCGATCGAAAAATCGATTCCATTAATCACAGATGTGACCGTTGTCATACTAACCTACCACGATTAGAGGGGAAATTGGAGACACCGCCAAAAGAACCGTCTACTTTCGCAGATTGAGTTCTTTTATGAGCATGCGATAGTTCTCGACCTTTTTGTTCTTCAGATAATCAAGCAGCTTGCGTCTTCGGCCCACGAGTTTGAGCAATCCGCGTCGCGAAGAATGGTCTTTTTTGTGGACCTGAAAGTGTTCGGTCAGCTGGCGGATCCGTTCGGTAAGCAACGCAATCTGGACTTCTGCAGAGCCAGAGTCATGATCGTGCAGCTTGTACTTCTCGATGATCCCCTTTTTCTGGTCTGCGTTGAGTGCCATCGTCAATGCACCTCCTTCGACAAGATCGCGACACGATGGCCGCAGCCCGAGCCCTTCGATGGGGGTTAGCCCGAGCCGCAACATGAAAAAAGTCAGGGACAAGCTAACATAGGATGCCAAGGGAGTAAAGCAATATTTGTGCACAAGATCGGAACAAAACCCCCGCCCCGCCCGGGAACGCCTCAGTCCGGCCCTCCAGCCCCGTGCCGCCCTCGTCCCAGCCGTTCCGGCCCTCCCGAACCGCACCCCCCCCCCGGCACCTGCGATCCGAGGCGTTGGATCGCGTCTTCCCGGTCCCTTTCGAGCTGCCGCGCCAGGTCCGCGGGAGAGCCGAACTGCTGCTCCTTCCTGAGGTAGGCGCAACAGTAGACGAAGAGGTCCTTGCCGTAGAGGTTCCCGTCGAAATCAAAGAGGTGAACCTCGGCCTCCCGGGCTTCTTCGGAAAGGTTCTTCATCGTCGGGGCCCGTCCAACGTTCATCATACCGCCGAAGAGGCGATTCTCCACCTCGGCCTGCACCGCGTAGACGCCGCGGGGAGGCCACAGCTTGAAAGGATCGTGGATCGAGAGGTTCGCCGTGGGAAAACCGAGTTCGTGTCCCTGCCGGTCGCCCTCCACGACACGGCCGGAGAGCACGAACGGATGACCGAGAAGCGCGTTCGCCGTGTCGAGATGCCCTTCGATGAGGGTGTTCCTGATTCGAGTGCTCGAAATGATCTCGTCGCCGAATTGGAAAGCCGGGATGACGCTCACTGACAAGCCGAGCTTCGGCGCTTCTCGCTGCATGCGCTCCGGGCTGCCCTCGCGGTTCTTTCCGAAGTGGCAGTCGTACCCGAGAACGAGATGCTTCATGTCGAAGGGCCGTACGAGGTACCTGTCGAGAAACTCCCGATAGTCCAGACCGGCGAGGTGCTCGTCGAACTTCAAAACGAGAATCCCGTCGAGATCGTAGCGCGAGAGAAGCGCGATCCGCTCCTCGATCGTCGTGAGCATCGGCGGCATCATCTTCGAGTGCGTGACAGCCAGGGGATGAGGATCGAACGTGACGAGATAGCACTCATCGATCCCCTCGAGCTTCCTCGCGTGGAGGAGCGCCTTCATGACCTCCCGGTGACCGAGGTGGACGCCGTCGAAAACGCCCAGCGTGACGGCGCTGTTCGAAGGAGCCATCTCGCGAACCTGCTCCAGCGAGCGGGCGATCTTCGGCCCCGCCATCACGCGCTCACCCCTCGCTCGTCCACGAGCAGCCGGTACGAGTCCACCCACGCAAGACGGTTCCTCTCCGGACCCTCCGCGCGTTTGCCCACGGCGAGCAAGACGCCCGCTTCATCGAGGATCCTGAGCGCGCGCGCACCCGCGGGGGATCCGATCGTTCTCACCACGTCGGCCTGGCCGGGAACCACGCCGTTCATGAGACCGCGCCTCGCCTCCCCGCCGAGCACGATCGCGGGAAGGAACTCGAGGGCTTCGGAGAGGTCGATACCCTTCACGCCGTCGACATCGCCGCGGAAGATGCGATCGCTCGGAAATCCGTCTTCGACGCGGAACGGACCCACCGCCGTGCGCACGAGATTCCTGATGTGGCACGGCAGTCCAAAACGCGCTCCGAAATCCCTTGCCAGCGCGCGCACGTACGTTCCCCGCGAACACGACAGCCGGAATCCGACGACGGGCAGATCGACTCCGGTGATCTCGAACGAGTAAATCGTTACTTTCCTGCCCTCGACCACGGGAGTCTCGCCCGCGCGCGCCATTTCGTAAAGCCGTCTGCCGTTCTTCTTGATCGCCGAGTACGCCGGAGGCTCGAGGATGCGCTCGCCGACGAAACTGTTGGTGACCTCGAGCAGCTCTTCCCGCGAGATGTCCGGACACGGCACACGAGACGTGACCTCTCCCTCCGCATCGAACGTCGCGGTGCCCTCGCCGAGCCGCACGTCGAACCGATACCACTTGACGAGTTCGACGAAATGTTCGACGGCGCGCGTGGCTCTCCCCGTGCACAGCACCAACACGCCCTCGGCGAGCGGATCGAGCGTGCCGGCATGGCCTACCCGCCGCAGTCCCGTCACGTCCCTGAAAGCCTCGACGATGTCGAACGACGTCGGCCCGCTCTTCTTGTCGATGACGAAGACTCTGTTGTCGAATGGGTTCATGGTTCACCGGGGATTCGTGTTCGTTTGTCCGCGCGACGGCTGCCCGCGAGCGGAAGAGCCGCGAACGACTCAGCGATCTCCGTCTTCCTTCTCCTCTTCCCTGCGGATCTCCCCGAGCGTCTCGTCGATGCGCATCGCCCGATCGAGAGCGTCGTCGTACTCGAAACGAAGTTCGGGGACCTGCCGGAGCTTGAGCTCGCGTCCCACGGTTTTCTTCAGAAAATTCTTCGCGCTCTCCAGACCCTTCCGGGTTTCCGCGCGGGCGGCCTCGTCGCCCAACACCGTGAAGTACACCTTCGCCGCACTGTAATCCGGCGCAAGGGAAACGGACGTTATCGTGACGAGTCCGATACGGGGATCCTTCGTCTGGCTCAAGACGAGTTCGCCGATCAATTCCTTGATCCGCTCGCCGAGCCTCTCCTTGCGGTACGATCGCACCATCGCTCTCACGCCTTTCTTCAGCGAATCTCCTGCGTCCAATCGAGAATCTGCAGGCGGGGATCCCTTTCGAGAAACTTCATAACGCGGCTGCACGTCGCCTCGGCGGCCGGCCCGTCGACGCCCACGGTGACGACGCCGAGACACGTCCGCTGCCATTTGTCGTGGTGGTCGATCTCGGACACGGCTACGTTGAACTGATTGCGAAGCTTCGTCTTCACGCTGGACAGCACGAAGCGCTTCTCTTTCAAGGAGGAACGGCCTGGCAGGTGAATATCTATCGTTAGGAGCTTGACTACCATGATTTGATTCGCCGAATCAAATCAGTCCGAAGGGGATCAAAAGACCTTGGCTTTTTCTTCCACCACGTACGCTTCGATAACATCACCTTCCCGGAGATCCGAGATTCCGCTGACTCCGATCCCGCACTCGAAGTCCTTCTGCACCTCCCGGGCGTCGTC
Organism: uncultured bacterium; assembly: GCA_964645735.1. GTDB lineage: Bacteria > Krumholzibacteriota > Krumholzibacteriia > WVZY01 > WVZY01 > CAZYCB01. The sequence continues at coordinate 6,897 of CAZYCB010000281.1, forward strand.
CTGGAATCGTTTCAGAGTCGCAATCCTTCCCTCGTAGATGAGTTCCTCCTCGCGCAAGACCCTCACCGAAGCGTTACGCGTGATCGAACCCTCCGTGACGAGACACCCCGCCACCAGACCCAGCCTCGAGATCTTGAATACGTGGCGAACCTCAGCTCTTCCCAGAACGCGCTCCACTTTCTCGGGTTCGAGCATCCCCTGGAGGGCTTTCTCGACTTCGTTCAAGCACTCGTAAATGATCTCGTAGCTTCGTATCTCGATG
>CAZYCB010000282.1:0-2478 GCA_964645735.1 uncultured bacterium
CTTCCCTTTGAAAACCCACCGCGGCAAGCAAGGGGGACACCTGTCCGTCGTTGGGCGAGAACGTGCCGCCGCGAAGTCCTTCGCGCGCGATTCCCGGTATGATCTCGGCGATCTGTTCCGGCCCCACCCAGTCGATCTCCAGACCGAACTTCTTCTGTATGGGGAGGATTCCCTTCAACACCTTCTCGATCGATTCGGTGTAGACGGGGAAGCAGTACCCGCCTTCCTTCCACCCGATGTCGAAGCCGTATGTTCGCTCCCATGTGGAGAATATCTTGAGGCTTTCGCTGCAGGTGAGGATCTTCCCCGGGTCGGAGTGCGTCGCGCGCACGCCGCCGATCGCCGCCTTGTTGTCTCCCTGACCGGAGGCGGGTCTGCGTTCGATGACGAGGACCTTCAATCCTTTTTGGGCGAGGAAACACGCCGTCGGGTTGCCGACGCTTCCGGAACCCACGACGATGACGTCATACACCGGACCATTCGGGGACAACTTATTCGACCTCCTTCCCTTCCGTCTTCACGAAGTCGCCGAGATGCACTTCGGCGACCAGCGGACGGACGCTGGGGAGCGTCACCTCCGAAGGATCTACCCCTTCTTCTCGGAATATCCTCAGCACTTGTTCGGTGCACGTCTTGCCGCCGCACCCTCCCATCCCCGAACGCGCCACTGCTTTGAGCTGGTTCATGTCGCGAATGCCCGCACGTATCGCTTCGACGATCTCGCTCTTTCTCACACGCTCGCACCGGCAGATGACGGGATCGGCGATGTCGGACTCGTCTATCGAAGCGGGCGTCCCCTCTTCGGGCTCGCGCACTCTGAACCCGGCGACGCGGAGCTTCTCTCCCGCGGGAACTTCGACGAGGAGCAGGCGCCTGCGGTCCTGATCCTCCCTCTTTCGTATCGCGACCACGCGGCCCTTGCCGACGACATTCCCCTCCATGTCCGTCGTCGTCACTTCACTGCCGGGCGGGGCGACATCGTCCGTGAATTCGAATGGCATCATGATGAGCACCGTCTTGCCCGACGGATCGTAGTCGTTGATGACGAGCTGTATCGCGAGCCCCGGGCACGCGAGCACGCACCGGCCGCACGCCTGACATTCCCCTTCGAACTCGGGAAGCGCGAGTATCGATCCGTCCATCGAGATCAAGCGATGCGGGCATGCTTCCGTACACGGATCGCAGGGGATCTCCTGGACGCACCGGATGAGCGGATACACCGGCGCGTCGAGGTCGCGGGGCACGAACGGTGCGGGCGCCACCGGCTTGTGCTTGAGCACTTCGCCGAAGCTCTCCCAGTCGGAGGGAACGGGAATGTCCATGCCGATGTCGCGGGCGATGCGCCGTCCTGTGATCTTACCCGAGAAGATCGCGGCGGATGCCTCGGCAATCTCTTCCGAATCTCCCGCCGCGTAAACGGTCATTCCGTACGCTCTCGCTTTTTGAAGGAGCTCGTCGACGGGGGAGAGCCCCACGGCGATGAGCACGGTGTCCACGTCGAACGATCTCTCCGTTCCGGGAATGGGACGAAATTTCTCGTCGACGGCCGCCGTGATCACGCGCTCGACTCGTTCCCCGCCTTCGGCTCGAAGCACCGTGTGAGAGGTCCACACGGGAACGCCCAAGCGTTTGATCTTGTCCTCGTGAACCTTGTATCCGCCGCACCGGGGGAGAGCCTCCACGAGACCGACCACATCGATGCCTGCTTGCAGCGCGTGGTACGCGCCGATCAACCCCACGTTCCCTCCACCCACCACGAAGAGCCGCTCCGCGGATTTCACTTGATCGCGGTTCACCAGCGTCTGAAACGCTCCCGCGCCGTACACGCCGGGCAGATCGCTCCCGGGGAACGAAAGGCTCTTTTCGCGCGCGCCGCACGAGATGAGAACCACCTCGGGCTTGACGAGCCGGTAATGGCCTTCCCCGGCGACGCCGAATTTACGGTCGCTGAACACGCCGATGACGGTAGAGTCGAGCCAGACTTTCACCGAAGGGAGCTTCGCCACCTCGTCGGAGAGCAAACGGCCGATGTCGATTCCCCGTGTGCCCGCGTAGCAGTCCGCCACGGACCCGAAGAAATTGTGCGTCTGGAGACTGAGCTTGCCGCCCAGCTCCTGTTTGTCGTCGATGATGAGAACGCCGACGCCCAGGCGGCCGAGTTCGATCGCGGCGCATATTCCGGCGGGACCGCCGCCGATGACGAGGACCTGAATCTCGAACTCCTCGACTTCATGGGATATCTTCTGCACAGCGGCGTCGCCGATCTCCGGCGCGCCTTCGCAGCTCGCCACCGTCATGCCGGCTCTGACCGGGGTCATGCACGACTTGACCGGCCGTCCGTCGGCGACCACCGTGCACTGCGAGCACTGACCGTTGACGCAGAAGATCCCCTGCGGGCCGCCGTCCTTCTCGTGGTGGCCGAAGACGGAGATGCCCGCCGCGTAGAGCGCCGAGGAGATCACCTCGCCCTTCCTCGCC
>CAZYCB010000283.1:0-1987 GCA_964645735.1 uncultured bacterium
CGGCTCGGGGGCGGTGATCATCGCCTGGCACGATATCAGAGGTGCTGACTGGGACATCTACGCCCAAAAAGTCGACGCCATGGGGAACGTCGCGTGGCAGACCGATGGCATTCCGGTGTGCACGGTGCCGGGAAACCAGCAATATCCCAAGATCGCCGCGGATGGCGCGGGAGGAGCGATCGTCACGTGGCAAGACTTCCGCAGCTCGGCAAGCGGCATCTACGCTCAGCGCATCGACACCCTGGGAAAAGTGGTGTGGACGGACGACGGGGTGCGTGCGTGCGACGCGCTCGCGTACAAGCCGTCGATCGTTTCGGACGGCGCGAGCGGCGCCATCATCGCGTGGTGGGACGCCAGGAACGGGAGCAAGGACGTTTTCGCCCAGAGGATCCTCGCTGACGGAACGGTTCAATGGACTGCGAACGGCATCGAGGTGTGCGCCGCCATCGGCGATCAGGAAGTCGACAACGAGTTCTTCTGGTCGGTATCCGACGGTTCGGGCGGTGCGATCGTCACGTGGACCGACAAGCGCGCCGGACAGAAGGACGTCTACGCGCAGCGGATCGACGGCCAGGGGCAGGTCGCCTGGACTCGCGACGGAGTGCCGGTGAGCGCCGCTCCGGGAGACCAATATGGAGCGGAGATCGCGAGCGACGGCGCGGGCGGCGCGATCGTCACGTGGAACGACAAGAGGACGGGCCCCATCGATATCTACGCGCAAAGGATCGACTCGTCGGGGTCGGCCCGATGGACAGCCGACGGAGTGTCGATCTGCACGGCGGGGAACGACCAGTTCTACCCCAAGATCATCGACGACGGAGGGGGCGGTGCCATCATCATATGGAACGACTCGCGCACCGATCCTTCGACTCGGGACATTTTCGCCCAGAAGGTCGATGCAACCGGCGCGATTCAGTGGCAAACCAACGGGCTCCCCGCTTGCGGGGAGGCGTACACGCAAGCGCTCGGGTTCCTCGCGACGGACGGCGAAGGCGGAGCGATCGTCGTGTGGTACGACTATCGGAACATGAACTACGACATCTACGCGAACAAAGTGAACCCCGGGGAAACGCCGACGTACGCTCCGGCCATCGTGTCCGTCCGGGATGTCCCGAGAGACGAAGGCGGAAAGATCGGCCTGCAGTGGCTGCGAAGCGCCCTGGATGTCTACGGATCCGCCGATATCACCAGCTACACGGTGTGGCGCCGTCTGCCCATAGCCGGCGGCCAGGCAATGTCCGCTCCGTTCGACAGCACGGGTGGAAGCGGCGGTCTGGACAATGACGGGCTGCTGAAAGCGCCGCGGGATGGATACGTCTTCCGTGCTGGATACGCGTGGGAGTGGCTCGCCAGCATTCCGGCGCGCTATTTCGACGTGTATGCGTTCACGGCGCAGAGCCTCTACGATTCGACGGCGTCGGACACCGGCTGGCAGTATTTCATGGTGTCGGCTCAGACGTGGGACCCCAGTTTCTTTTTCGACTCGCCGATCGATAGCGGCTACTCGGTCGACAATATTCCGCCCAGCGCGCCCCAATCCTTCGCGGGCGAGTTCATTGCAACGAAAGGGATCGATCTCTCGTGGAGCCCAAACGGAGAAGTAGACCTTGAGTGTTACTCGATATACAAGGGGACGACGGAGAATTTCCCGACCGATCCGGAATATCTCGTCGCCGAAACGAAGGAGACTGTTTTTACCGATGCTGGAGAATCTCGCTCCAGTTGTTTTTACAAACTGGCGGCAGTCGACTTGCACGGAAACAAGAGTTCTTGCGTCCTCCTGCGGCCCGAGGAGATCACGGGGGGCGAGGGACCCACGGCGTTCGTGTTCGCTCTCGCTCAGAATCATCCCAATCCGTTCAATCCCTCGACACGTATCGAGTTTTCGACGGACGAGCGTTCGCTCGTCACCCTCGAGATCTACGACGTGTCGGGGCGTCTCGTTCGTACGCTCGTCCATCGCGAGATGGAGCCGGGCGCGCATTGG
>CAZYCB010000284.1:0-15568 GCA_964645735.1 uncultured bacterium
CGGTTCATGTCGCTCCAGCAGATGCGCGTCGGAGCCTCCTGGTCGGGGACGAGACGCAGGTACGCCGAGGCAACGGTGTTCCCGAACGCGGTGAGCGAGTCCGCGTACCGGCACAACCCCCCGATGAGCCTCTTCGCGTTCGGCGTGAGCACGCCGTTCTCGTCGGACATCACGTTCCGGCCGTTCTCCATGAGCTCGAGATGAAAATGCATCCCGTTGCCCGCGACTCCTTCTTCGATCTTCGGGGCGAAGGTCGCGATGCACCCGTGATGGTACGCGACGTTGCGTATAATCCACCGAGCGAGAACCGCATGATCGGCGGCCTCGTCGATCGGACTCGGGAAGAGTTCGATCTCAAGCTGCTCGGCCGTCTTGCCGTCGAGCTCCTGCGAACCGCTGTGGATCCGTTCGATGTACCCTCCTTCGGAGTGGGCGTACTTGACGGCTCCCGTCACTTGCGTGAGGCAGCGAACCATCTCGTCGAGAATGGGCCCCGATTTGACGAAAGGCGCCGAGGCATGGTAGCCGCTCTGTCTTTCGGCCGTGTAGGCGGCCGCCTTGGGATCCGTCATGAGGAAAAACTCGACTTCCCCCATCGCGTGGAGATCGAGCCCGCTGTCCTTGCGAAAGGTCTCGAGCGCCTTGTACAGAATGTTATCCCAGGTGAACGGCGCGAGCTCGCCGTCGGACGTGAAATGCCGGCAGACGAAATCGAGGCTCATCTCGTCGAACGGGTTCAAGAACGCGGTTTTGTAGACGGGAACGACGTAAAGGTCGGACTGCCCGACGTCTACGACTCCCTTGAAGAGCGAAGAACCGTCGACGCGCTCCCCGTCGGCGAGAATCCTCTCCGCCTGGTAGCGGTTGGCGAAGGGGATCTTGAGCTGCTTGAGCTTGCCGTCGAGCGCCACGTGGTGAAGCGTGATTTTCTCGATCCGCTTCTCCTCGATGACCTTGATGAGGTCCTCGCGCGTGAACTCGTCGCGCGATTTCCCCAGTATGGACGATATAGGGTTCGTGAGAGCGTAACGTTGTTTCATCGACATGCGCGGACGGCACCCCCTCGCACGACAAAAACCTGACCCTGAGCCCTTCGGTGCGCGCGCTCGCTACGTAAGCTTGCCCGTCGGATCGGACCGCCACGAGTGGAGCGCTTTCATGTAGTTGGCTCTTTCGAATGCCGCCGGTTCCGCGCAGTTCTTCTGGCTCACGCTGCCCAGGAGCTGCGTCACCGACTGGTACTCGTGCTCTTCCATCCAGGCGGAAATCTCCGCAACGAGGTCGGTGATCCGGCCGGCCCCTCTTTTGAGGATCTCGGACGTGATCATCGTGACTTTCGCGCCGGCCATGAGCCCCTTCAGCACATCATCGCGCGTGTGAATCCCCGTGGTGATGCCGAAATCCACCGGCACGCGGCCGTAGAGAATCGCCACCCACCGGAGCGGCAGTCGCAGTTCCTGCGAGGTGCTGAGAACGATGTGCGGCGTGACCTGAAGGGTCTCGAGGTCGAGGTCGGGCTGGTAGAACCGGTTGAAAAGAACGAGCGCGTCGGCGCCGGCCTCGGAGAGCTTGTGGGCGACGTTTGCCATCGCGCTGAAGAACGGCCCGATCTTCACGGATACCGGAATCGACACGCTCTTCTTGACGTCGGTCACCACGTCGACGTACATCTGCTCGACCTCCGCTCCGGCGAGCTCGGGGTCCGTCGGGATGTAGTAAATGTTGAGTTCGAGCGCGTCGGCGCCGGCCTGCTCGATGCTCTTGGCGTAGTCGATCCACCCGCCGGTCGAGACGCCGTTGAGGCTACCGATAATCGGGACATGCACCGCCCGTTTCGCCTCGGCGATCTTCTCCAGGTACTCTTCCGGCCCGGTCTTGTACGTCTCCAGATCAGGGAAGTAGCTCAGCGCCTCTCCGAAGCTCTCGGTACCGTATTCGAGGTAGTGATCGAGCTCGCGGCTCTCCAGCGTGATCTGCTCCTCGAATATCGAATGCATGACGACGGCCGCGATCCCGGCGTCTTCCATGCGGCGGATCGTATCGATGTTCTCCGTCAGCGGGGATGCCGAATGCACGATCGGGTTCTTGAGCTTCATCCCCATGTAGGTTGTGCCGAGATCCATCTCAGTTCTCCTTGTTCTGCGGTTTACCGGCCGCCGTTCCCACGATTTCCTCTTTGACGGCGCTGCTTGCCGCCGCGTCGACGTTGGCGAGCCTCTCGAGAATGCTCCAGTGTTCCCGTACCGCTTCCTCCGCGCGCGTCAAGAGCTGGGCGGCCACGGCCGGATTGCTCTTCACGAGCATCTTGTAGCGGTTCTCGTTGTACACGTAGTCCCGAAGCGGCAGTTTCGGCGGCTTGGAATCGAGCTGGAGCGGGTTTTTCCCCTGCGCCTTGAGACGGGGATCGAAGCGGTAGAGCGGCCAGTGGCCCGTGTCCACCGCGAGCTTCTGCTGATCCATCCCTTTCGCCATGTCGATCCCGTGGGCGATGCAGTGACTGTATGCGATGATGAGCGACGGGCCGTCGTACGACTCCGCCTCTAGAAACGCGCGGAGCGTCTGGCCTTCGTTCGCGCCCATCGCGATCTGCGCTACGTAGACATGTCCGTACATCACGGCGAGGAGGCCGAGGTGTTTTTTCGGCACGGGCTTTCCTCCCGCGGCGAACTTCGCCACCGCGCCGAGCGGAGTCGATTTCGACGACTGTCCGCCGGTGTTCGAGTACACCTCGGTGTCCAGCACGAGCATATTGACATCGCGCGTGTTGGCGAGCACGTGATCCAGACCGCCGTAGCCGATGTCGTACGCCCAGCCGTCTCCTCCGATCGACCACACGCTCTTCTTCACCAGGTAGTCCGCCACGGCGAGAAGAGTCCTGGCCATCGGGTCCTTCGAGATCGCGAGCTTCGCCTTCAGCTCTTCCACGCGGCGTCTCTGCGCGAAGATGCCTTCCTCCGACGACTGATCGGCGCCGAGGAGCACGTCAGCGAGTTCCGGACCGATCCCCTCGCGAAAACGCCCCACGAGCTCGCGCGCGTATTCTTTCTGTTTGTCCACCGCGAGACGGATACCGAATCCGAACTCGGCGGTGTCCTCGAAGAGCGAGTTGTTCCACGACGGCCCGCGCCCCTCGCGGTTCACCGTCCACGGCGTCGTGGGCTGATTTCCGCCGTAGATGCTCGAGCATCCCGTCGCGTTCCCGATGATCGCCCGGTCCCCGAAGAGCTGGCTCATGAGACGCAAGTACGGCGTCTCCCCGCATCCCGCGCAGGCGCTCGAGAACTCGAAGAACGGCGCGAGAAGCTGAACGTCCTTCGGCTGTTTGAACTTCAGGCCGCCGTTGCCGCTCTCTGCGCCGCGGACCACTTCGGGGAGCGTTTGGAAGAACTCCCAGTTCTTCCGCTCTTGCGGGCGAAGCGCAAGCTCCGGAGCCATGTTGATCGCCTTCCGGCCCGCCTGGCTCTTGTCCTTCGCCGGACACATTTCGACGCAGAGCGCGCATCCCGTGCAGTCGTCGATGGAGAGCTGCAGCGTGTACTTCTTGTCGGGAAGTTCTTTCCACCGCGCGTCCGTCGATTTGAACGTGGCGGGCGCCCCTTTGAGGTCGCCTTCATCGTAGACCTTCGCCCGGAGCACCGCGTGGGGGCAGACCATGATGCATTTCCCGCACTGGATGCAGAGGTCCGGCTCCCACACGGGCACGTCGAGCGCAATGTTTCTTCTCTCCCACCGCGTCGTCGCCGTCGGATACGTTCCGTCGGCTGGGAACGCGCTCACGGGCAGGTCGTCGCCGTATCCGGCGGCCATCTTGCCGAGCACGTTCCGGACGAACTCGGGCGCTTCCGCGGGCATGGGCAGCCGCATTTTCGTCGTGCTCGTCACGCGGCCCGGCACTTTCACTTCGTGGATGTGGTCGATGGCCGCGTCCACGGCCGCAAAATTCATTTTGACGACCGCTTCTCCCCTCTTGCCGTAGGTCTTGCGGATCGATTCCTTGATCTTCGCGATCGCCTCGTCCCTGGGGAGCACGCCGGAGAGCGCGAAGAATCCGACCTGCATGATCGTGTTGATCCGGACACCCATGTTGTTGTCCTTCGCCACTTTGTAGGCATCGATCACGTAGAACTTGATCTTCTTGGCGATAATCTGCTCCTGGCACTCCTTCGGGAGCTTGTCCCAGACCTCGTCTGGACCGAAGGGGCTGTTGAGGAAAAATGTCGCGCCTTCCTTCGCCATCTCGAGCGTGTTGTAGCGTTCGAGGAATCCGTACTGATGGACTGCGACGAAGTTCGCCTTTCGGATGAGGTACGAGCTTTTGATCGGCTTCGGCCCGAAGCGAAGATGAGAGACCGTGCGGGCCCCGGCTTTCTTCGAGTCGTAGACGAAATACCCTTGAGCCGCGAAATCCGTTTCTTCGCCGATGATCTTGATCGAGTTGTGGTTCGCCCCGACGGTGCCGTCCGATCCCAAACCCCAGAAGACCCCGCGCGACACGTAGTCCGGTTCGATGTCCCACTCGGGATCGAAGTCGATGCTCGCGTGCGTCACATCGTCGTGGATCCCGAGGCTGAAGTGGTTCTTCGGCTGAGGCTTTCTCATCTCGTCGAAGAGACCCTTCACCATCGCCGGCGTGAACTCCTTGGAAGAGAGCCCGTAGCGCCCCCCGATCATCGTGGGATATTTCTTGAAGGGCGATGTCCCGGCGGCCATCGTTTCCATGAGCGCCGTGAGGACGTCCTGGTAGAGCGGCTCGCCCGCCGAACCGGGCTCCTTCGTGCGATCGAGCGCGGCAATGACTTTCGTCGTGGGCGGGAGCGCTTTCACGAAATCGTCGACGGAGAAAGGCCTGTACAAGCGGACCTTCACTAGCCCCACCTTCTCGCCCTTCGAAAGCATGTACTCGACCGTTTCCTCCGCGACCTCGCATCCCGAACCCATGAGAACGACGACGCGTTCGGCGTCCGGGGCTCCGAAATAATCGAAGAGGTGATACTGGCGCCCGACCTGCTTGGCGAACTTGTCCATGACGCCCTGGACGATCTTGGGCGTGGCCAGATAGTACGGATTGACCGTTTCCCTGCACTGGAAGTACGTGTCCGGGTTCTGCGCGGTGCCGCGGAGAATCGGGCGATCGGGAGAGAGCGCACGCTCGCGATGCTTGCGAATGAGTTCGTCGTCCATGAGCGAGCGGATGTCGTCTTCGGTGAGCTCCTCGATCTTCATCACTTCGTGCGACGTTCTGAATCCGTCGAACGAATGGAGGAAAGGTACGCGCGTTTCCAGGGTCGCCGCCTGCGAGATGAGCGCGAAGTCCATGACTTCCTGGACCGAATTGGAGAAGAGCATCGCGAATCCGGTGGATCGAACGGCCATTGCGTCGCTATGATCCCCGAAAATGGAGAGTGCCTGGCACGCGAGCGAGCGGGCCGAGATGTGAATCACCATGCTAGTCAGCTCGCCCGCGAGTTTGTACATCGTGGGGATCATCAGCAGGAGCCCCTGGCTCGCCGTGAACGTCGTGCTGAGCGTGCCGCCCTGAAGAGCCCCGTGCAGGGCCGCAGCGGCTCCGCCCTCGGACTGCATTTCGACGACGATGGGGACGCTTCCCCAGAGGTTCTTCCGCCCTGCGGCGCTCCACGCATCCGCGTGCTCCCCCATGTTCGATGAAGGAGTGATCGGGTATATTGCGATTACTTCATTTGTCTTGTGGGCTACGTACGCCGCAGCCTCGTTGCCATCGATGGTGACTTTTCTTCGCATGAGTTCCTCCCTGAGAACCAACCGAGTTCTGCAATCGATCCATTGTAGACCAGTGCCCGCGAAATTTCAACCGCCGGATTCGCTTGGAAGGGTGATCGAACGGCGAGCAAGTTCGTGTGGGGTTCACTATAACCGGTCGGCGCGGCAACCGCCGATTTTACAGCTCTCGCAGCACTCGTAACGAGGAATCTCTTCACGAGGTTTCGCGATTTTCGAGCCGCCTCACGCCGGCGACCCACACCCACGCCAGTGCGCTCCCGAGGGCGTAGTACACGAAATCGGACCAGACGAACGACGTCCCGAGGAGCGCGCGTCCCAGAAAAAAACTCCTGAGGTGTTCCAGAAAGGGCTGGTGCCACAACTGTAGGCACTCGAGGACGCACGTCGCCGCGAATACGATGCCGGCGACCCTGGCGGCCGCCGTGCGGGGAAAGAGGAACGACGCAAAGAGGCACCAGAAGACGACATAGAAAACGCCGGAGAGCGAGTTGTTCACCCAGTCCGCCGCCCACCCCGTGTAGAGCTTGGTGCAGATCCCCAAAACGGTGACGACGAAAAACGAAACTGCGGTGGGCGCGCGCGTGGGTGGTCCTCTCCTTCCACGACGAGACGAGACGTTCCGGGACGCTGTATGACCGTCGAAGCGATGCTCCCGTCCCTAATTACATGCGTCCCCAATATACCTCAATATAATAGAAGTCCGCTCCGGCGGGGACGCCGCTCCATCCCCGTCCAGAAATGCCGCCATCGCGGGGCGCCGGTCGAGGCGTCACTCGACTTCGTCGGCGATCTCGAGGAACCGGCTGTAGGGGAGCGCAGACCAGCTCTCTGCCTGCAAAGCCCCCGTGGACAGCGTGATCAGCGACACCTTCGCAGCCACCTCTTCGTTCGGCGCCTCGTAGATGTCCATGAAGTCGTAACGTCCCAAAAGCGCATAGTGCGCAACCCATTTGACCTCGGGGCACTTTTCGCTGACCTTCTTCTTCCACTGCTTCCCGATTTTCTCGCGGTTCCTCAGGTCCTGCGTGACCTCGGGGGTCAGTTTCGTCAGGAGAATGTACGTAGCCATCGTCTCTCTCCTTTGCGTCGACGTTCGTGAATACGTTTCCCGCTCGCTTGGATTCTACGTCCGCCGGCTCCAGCCGTCAAATCGCTTCGCCCCTGGTTCGCGGCACCCTGCCGGTCCGGCGCCGGTTCGGCGACACCCCGGCGCGGCCCTGTGGTACACTCTTGGCCGATCTTCCTCGAACGGGGAGATGCGGGAACAGCAACGACGCGAGGTGGACCATTCGCTCCAGAACGCACGACTGGGCTCTCAACCTGATCGTTCTTTTCGCGACGGCCGCCGCCGCGTTCGGCGCCGCGGAAGCGGTCCTCCGATGGAAGCACGCGCGGGACATTCGCCGCATCGCGGCCGCCCACGACATCGAGAAGTTGTGCACCACCCGTTCGTCCGACCCGCGTCTCATCTACACGATGGCCCCTGGGCGGTGCGGCGCAAACTCGCACGGATACATCGATCACGAGTACGCCTTCACGAAAGAGAGAGGCGTTTTTCGCATCGTCGTCATCGGGGATTCTGTCGCTCAGGGGCGGTTTCTCTCCCTCGAGGAATCCTTCCCCAAAGTCCTGGAGAAGCGTTTGAACGAAGACGCGGATTCACTCCGCTACGAAGTCATCGTCCTCGCTCGTCTCGGCTATTCGACGTCACAGGAGCTGGTGCTGCTCGAAGAGGAGGCTCTCCGCTACGACCCGGATCTCATACTGTGGAGCTACGTGCTCAACGACCCGGCGCATCCCGTCTATCACAACTGCAACGGCGAGCTGGGAACTTACTACTACCGGCCCAGGTCGTACCTCGTGCATCTCGTCGCCGCGCGGTCGTTCGCGCTGCGCGAGCGTTGGAAAGGGAGAGGCTGCGAGAAGGAGTTCCACGCCTACCTGCACTGCGTCTACTGGAACGACGTCGCCTCGCACCTGCAGGAAATCGGGAGCGTGTGCCGCCGGAAACACGTTCCGGTGGCGTTTGCGATCCATCCGATCTTTCAGAAGGTCGAGGATTACTCCGGATACACGCTCCGGCCGCTTCACAAGAAGCTCTCCGAAGCCGCCGCGGGAAACGGGTTCACGGTGATCGATCTTTTGAAAGCCTTCGAACCGTACAAGACGGATGAACTTCGTATCGAACGGCCGGATTGGTACGATCCCTGGCATCCCAACGCCCGCGGACACGAAATCGTCGCCGAGTTCATCGAACGGGCGCTTGTCGGGAAGGGATTGATCGGATCCGGCCGGAGCACGAGGTTCAGCGGCGCCCCGCAAGAGGAACCGCCTCCGAATCGGGATTCGCGCTGGCGGCACGCTCGTGCGGGGAGAAGAGCCCGCGCTATTCGTACAGAGACTTGATCTTCCCCCAGCTCGACTCCTCGACGGGCAGCGAGCTCGCCGAGTTGCCGGGAAACGTCCCCGCCTCGATCTCCACGATGTTCGAATCGCCGTCGCCATCGGAATCAAACGACTCGACCGCGCGGATCGCGGCGGCGAGGTCTCCGAGCTGTGTATACTTCGTTTTGACGTCGGCACCGTAGGAATTGTAGTTGTAGCTCGCCCCGTGACACGTGTTGCACGTATCGAGTGTCGTGTTGTCCGTTCCGTAGAGCGTGTTGAACGTCCCCATGTAGGCCGATTCGCCGAAGACGACGACGAACGAGGCGAAGACCAGCATCGTCACGATGAGACCGATTCGTTTCACAGGTGTACATCCTCGATGCGCTGTCCCGGGAACGGTTCACCTTCGTTCCCCAGCCGAGCCAGTGAGCAGAACATGTACGGTGTAATCAATGCGACGCGTCCGCGTGCCGCAAGAAGAAGTTCGACGAAGACGCCTCTTATTCGCTCGTTGGAATGTTTTCGTGCAAGATGCGGCGCGCTTGTGCGCGCTCGTGAATCGATTCCCAAAGAGAGGGCCGGCAAACATGGAACGTGCGGGCATCTACGAACGACAGAATCGCGCTCGAGAGAACTCCGCGTCAGGACGGCGCGGCTCCTCGAGCGCGATTTTGTTTCCGAGAGCGACACCGCGGGTCCGCACCCGCCGGAGCGCTAGAGGGCTTCGAACGCCTGTTTCAAGTCGGCGATCAAGTCCTCGGGGTTCTCCACTCCGATCGACAGACGGATCATCCCTTCACCAATCCCCTGGCGCGCTCTGGCTTCCGGACTGACATCGGCGTGAGTCATCGATGCGGGATGCTGGGCGAGCGACTCCGTGCCGCCGAGACTCACCGCGATGTGGATCAGCTCGAGCGCATTGAGCCATTTGAAGGCTTCCTTTTCGCCGCCGCGGACGTCGAACGAGATGATGCCCCCCGTTCCGAGGCACTGTTTCTGGAACACTTTGTACTGGGGATTCTTCTCGTCGACATGACCGAGAAAATGCACCCGTTCCACCTTGGGATGACTCGCCAGGTAGTCGGCGACTATCTGAGCGTTCTTCGCCTGGCAGGTCATTCTCAGTTTGAGCGTTTCGAGGCTCCTCAACAGCAGCCAGCAATCCAAGGGAGAGCACATTGTCCCCAGGAAGGTCCGCAGCGTCCGTATTGGTCCTACCCACTTCTCGGACCCGAGACAGACTCCGGCGACGACATCGCTGTGTCCGCCAATGTACTTCGTCGCAGAGTAGATGACGAGATCGGCGCCGCATTTGAGCGGATGCTGGAAGAGCGGACCGAGGAACGTGTTGTCCACGACAACGGGCACCTGCCAGTCGGCGCGGGAATACTTCCCTGCGATGCCAACGCACTCTTCGATGTCGACGAGCGCGTTCGTCGGATTGGCCGGCGTCTCGATGAACACCATCTTCAAGCTGCCGGCGTGACCCGATTTCTTCAGTATCGACTCGATCTCTTCACGGCCCGTCCCCGCGTTGAAGCCCACGACGTGTATGCCGAAACGCGGAAACACGTGCTCGAAGAGATACTCCGTTCCACCGTAAAGCGGTACGCTGTGGAGAAGCACGTCTCCGGGCCCGACGTACTGCAGCACGGTCGTCGCGATCGCCGCCATTCCGCTCGCGAACACACAGCACGCTTCCGCGTCGTCCCAGAGCGTCAGGCGATCCTCGAGTATTTCCACGTCCGGGTTGTTGATACGGCTATAGATGAGACCGGTCGTCTCGGTGGGCCCGGGTTCCCGTTCGCCGAGAGCGAACTGGAAGAAAGCTTTGCCGTCCTCCGCTTTCTCGAACGCGAAGGTCGCCGTTTGGAAAATCGGGCACTTAATGGCGCCCTCGGACCATTCGGGCCGGTATCCGAAGCTCATCATCAGGCTTTCCGGGCTGATCAACCGGTCGCCGATACGGATGTGTCTTTCTTTCTTCGCCACAAGCTACCTCCTCACGTGGCGCGAGTTGAACGAGTCATAAACCGCGTTATTCTACCTCAGCTGCGGAGCGCCGTCAAATGGGTTCGTCCGCCGGGAACCCCGATCCGCCGGGGTCCGTCGAGGCGTACGCGCGGGGACTCGAGAAAGGCGGCTGCGGCCGAGGGCGCATGAGATACGGGCGCGAATTCGGGGAATGAGATTCGGGTCGAAAAAGCACCCGCTCTCGACTACAATACCAAGGAGAAGACAAGCGCACGCGATCACGCGACCACGATCGCATGGCCGATATCCGTTTGTCCATCCACTCAACGTTCAGGGAGGTATCGGATGGAGACGAAACCCCGGATTGTCGATTACTTCTACGCGATGGTCAATGACCGGCCGGGCGAGGCATGCAAGTTTCTGTCATGGCTCGCTCGCGAAGAAGTGAACCTGCTCGCGTTCAGCGCGGTTCCGATGGGGCACGAGAACACCCAGCTCGTCATCTACCCCGAGAACGCCGAACGCCTCGTTCGGGCCGCCAAGAGCGGCGGCTACACGCTCGCCGGCCCGCGGCGCGCCGTGCTCATACAAGGAGACGACCGTCTCGGCGCGCTCGTCGGTTATCTCGAGAGACTCTACGACGCGCAGATCAACCTGTCGTCTTCGACCGGCGTCACCGACGGGCGGGGCGGATTCGGCTACGTGATTCACCTCAGGGCTGAGGATATCGATCGAGCGACAGAGATTTTCGGAGTGGACTGACAGTCCCGTTCGGAAGAACGCTCGCAGTGCAGACCGCAACGGACGGATCCCCTTCGACCGGGACGCACGTCGGTGCGGAGCGTGCGCCGCGCCGCGAGGAGAGGCAAAAGAACCGATCCCACCTACGAAATGAGTGACGAAAAAGGGACTCCACACGGCGGGCACGCCTCCCGAGACGAGCCCCGGCAGAGGCTCCGCGTGATCGTACGCGGCGCCGTTCAGGGCGTTGGGTTCAGACCGTTCGTCTTCAGACTCGCCGAGGACCTCGGACTGGCCGGCTGGGTGATGAACTCGACGGAGGGCGTGTTCGTCGAGGTCGAGGGAGACGCATCGCGCGTCGAGTCGTTTCTCGCCAGACTCCACGACGAACCGCCCCCGCGCGCGCACATCCAGAGCCTCGAACGATCGATTCTCGATCCCGTCGGATACACGTCGTTCGAGATACGGGAGAGCGATGCGACCGGGAGCAAAATCGTTCCCGTGCTCCCCGACATCGCCGCCTGCCCCGAGTGCATCGAGGAGATCTTCGACCCCGGGAACAGGCGCCACGGCTACCCGTTCACGAACTGCACCAACTGCGGGCCCCGTTTCAGCATCATCGAGGCGCTTCCCTACGATCGTCCGAACACGACGATGAAGCGCTTCCCGATGTGCCCCGAATGCCGGAGGGAGTACGAAGACCCGAGGAACCGGCGGTTTCACGCACAGCCGAACGCGTGCGGGACGTGCGGTCCGCGTCTCGAACTGTGGGACCCCTCGGGAAAAGCCATCGCCGAGCGAGACTCTGCTCTCTCCGAAACGGCTGCGGCGCTCGGCGAGGGGGCCGTCGTGGCGCTCAAAGGATTGGGAGGGTTTCACCTTCTGGTCGACGCACGCAACGATGCCGCCGTGATGCGGCTTCGGGCCCGGAAGCACCGCGACGAGAAGCCTCTCGCGCTGATGGTGCCGTCTCTCGACGCGGCGCGCTCTCTCTGCGCCGTCTCGGAAACGGAGAAACAGCTCCTCCTCTCGCCCGAGTCGCCGATCGTGCTTCTCGAGCGCCGGCGGCCGGACGGGATCGCGCGATCGGTCGCCCCGGAAAATCCCTATCTCGGCGTGATGCTTCCCTACACACCGCTCCACCACCTGCTCATGCGTACGCTCGGTTTCCCCATCGTGGCGACGAGCGGCAACCTTGCGGAAGAACCGATCTGCACGAGCGAGGACGAAGTCCTCGAACGCCTGGGCGCGATAGCCGACCTCTTTCTCGTGCACGACCGGCCGATAGCACGCCACGTCGATGATTCCGTGGTCCGCGTCGTCGCGAAGCGCGTGCTCGTTCTCCGCCGGGCACGCGGGTATGCACCGCTGCCCGTGGTCCTCAAGGGCGAGCGGACGAGACCCACGACGCTCGCCGTCGGAGCACACATGAAAAACGCCGTCGCCCTCGCCATCGGCAGGAACGTTTTCGTGAGCCAGCACATCGGAGACATGTCGACGAACGCCGCTTTCGATGCGTTCGAGCGCATTATCGCCGATCTGGAGAAGCTCTACGGGGCGGTGCCCGGCCGCATCGCCTGCGACGCGCATACAGACTACCGGACGACGAGATTCGCAGAGACGCTGGACCCCGCCCCGCGCAGGGTGCAGCACCACTTCGCGCACGTCTTCTCGTGCATGGCGGAAAACGAGATCGACCCGCCCGTGCTCGGTGTCTCGTGGGACGGAACGGGCTACGGAAGCGATGGGACGGTGTGGGGAGGCGAGTTCATTCGCGTCACGCCGGAGTCCGCCGCGAGGGTGGGGCACTTGAGAACCTTCTCGCTCCCGGGCGGAGAACAGGCCGTCCGCGAGCCCCGGCGCGCCGCAATGGGACTTCTCTTCGAGATGTTCGGTGAATCGGCTTTCCGCATGGAGGACGTGCCTTCGGTTCGCGCATTCGAGCGCAACGATCGCGGCGTTCTTCTCAAGATGCTCCAGGCGGGGATCAACACGCCGAGGACGTCGAGCGCCGGCCGCTTGTTCGACGGCGTGGCGTCGCTCGTCGGGCTTCGCCAGGTGATGAACTTCGAAGGCCAGGCGGCTATGGAGCTCGAGTTCGCCCTGTCCGGAGTGGAGACGACGGAGAGCTATCCGTTCGTCATCTCGCGAACGAACGGCACCGCGGTGGCGGACTGGGAGCCCGCGATCCGCTCGATACTCGTGGACATCGAGAAACGCGTTCCGGCCGCCGTCGTCTCGGCGAAGTTTCACAACACGCTCGCCGAAATGATCGTGAAAATGGCCCTCGAAGTAGGCGAGAAACGGGTCGTTCTCACTGGCGGCTGTTTTCAAAACCGGTATCTTACGGAGAAGAGCGTCGAGCGCCTCGAGCGCGCGGGACTCCATCCGTACTGGCACCAGAGGATTCCGCCGAACGACGGCGGCATCGCGCTGGGTCAGGTGATCGCAACCGACTACTACGATACGAGAGGTGAGGAAAAGGATGTGTCTGGCCATTCCCGGTAGGATCACGGAAATCCGGGACAACGATCCCGTCACGCGGAGCGGCACCGTCGACTTCGGCGGGGTTTACAAAGAGGTGAACCTCTCTTTCGTTCCCGAAGCCCGGCCGGGAGACTACGTCATCGTCCACGCGGGTTTCGCGCTGAATACGATCGACGAGGCCGAAGCGGGCAAGATCCTCGAGTATCTCGACGAGATCGAAGGGCTCGGCGGACTGGAGGAAAAGGGATCGTGAAGTTCATGGACGAGTATCGTGACGCCGCGTCGGTCCGCGCGCTCGCCGCGCGGATCCGCGGGATCACCACGCGGCCGTGGACCCTAATGGAGGTTTGCGGGGGCCAGACCCACGCGATCGTCCGCTTCGGTATCGACGAACTCCTCCCGAAGGAGATTGCACTCGTCCACGGGCCGGGGTGCCCCGTGTGCGTCACGCCGGCCGAGATCGTCGACGAAGCGATCGACATCGCCTCGCGTCCCGGAGTGATCTTCTGCTCGTTCGGTGACATGGTCCGCGTCCCCGGGACGAAGGAGAACCTCTTCTCGGTCAAGGCGACAGGAGGAGACGTCCGCATCGTGTACTCTCCTCTCGATGCGCTGAGGCTCGCCGCCGCCCATCCGGACAAAGAGGTCGTCTTTTTCGCCGTCGGATTCGAGACCACCGCGCCGGCGAACGCGATGGCCGTTTATCAGGCGCACCGCCGCGGCATCGAGAACTTCTCGATTCTCGTTTCCCACGTCCTCGTCCCGCCGGCCATCGAAGCGATCCTTTCGTCGCCGGTGAACCGCGTCCAGGGCTTCCTTGCGGCGGGCCACGTGTGCGCCGTGATGGGATACGAGGAGTACCGGCCGATCGCCGAGAGATACAGAGTTCCCATCGTCGTCACGGGGTTCGAACCTCTCGATATCCTGCAGGGCGTCTTCATGTGCGTCACGCAGCTCGAGGAGGGACGCTTCGAGGTCGAGAACGCGTACACGCGCGCCGTTCGAAGCGAGGGCAACGCGAAGGCCCGTGAGCTCATACGCGAAGTGTTCTCGATCGCCCCTCGAAAATGGCGCGGCATAGGAGAGATCCCGCGGAGCGGCCTTGCACTTCGCGGGGCGTACGAAAAGTTCGACGCCGAGCGCCGCTTCGGCGTCGCCGGAGCGGCGTCCGACGAACAGACGGAGTGCATCAGCGGCTCGATCCTCCAGGGAGTGAAGAAACCCTTCGAGTGCCCCGCCTTCGCGGCGGCGTGCACCCCCGACCGGCCGCTCGGGGCCACGATGGTGTCGTCGGAAGGCGCGTGCGCGGCGTACTATCGCTACCGCCGGTTTTCGAAACCGGACGACACTGCAAAGGAGATCTGACCGTGGCGGACGAGAAAGACGAGAACGAGCAGTTCGCGCTGTCGTGCCCGATTCCCATCACCGAGTATCCGCGCATCGTCCTCGGCCACGGGGGAGGGGGGACGCTTTCCCACTCGCTCATCGAGAAGATGTTCGTCCGTTCGTTCCAGAATTCGCTTCTCGATGCGCGTCACGACGGCGCTGTTTTCGACATCGGCTCGCGAAAGGTCGCTTTCACGACCGACTCGTACGTCGTACGGCCGATCTTCTTCCCCGGCGGTGATATAGGAACGCTCGCCGTGAACGGCACGGTGAACGACCTCGCCATGTGCGGCGCGCGCCCCCTGTTCGTGAGCGCCGGCCTCATCCTCGAAGAGGGGCTCCCCATGGAAACGCTGTGGCGGATCGTTCGCTCGATGAAACACGCCGCTGAGGCCGCCGGCGTCGAAATCGTCACCGGCGACACCAAGGTGGTCGACAAGGGCAAGGGCGATCAGATCTTCATCAACACCTCGGGCGTCGGTGTCGTCGAGGCCGGCTGCGATGTGGCTCCGAAGAGCGTCCGCCCGGGAGACATCGTCGTCCTCAACGGAGATATCGGCCGTCACGGGATGGCGGTCATGGCCCAGCGCGAGGGATTGGAGTTCGACGCGGCGATCGAGAGCGACTGCGCACCGCTCGCGGACATCGTGCTGGAGCTTTTCGCCGCGGGGCTCGAGGTCCACTGCCTCCGCGACCTCACGCGAGGAGGCTTGGCGAGCGCCGTTGTCGAGATCGCCGGGACCGCCGGCGTCGAGATCGATCTCGACGAAAAAGAGATCCCCGTATCCGGCCCCGTTCGCGCCGCGTGCGAGTTCCTCGGTCTCGATCCGAT
>CAZYCB010000285.1:0-2589 GCA_964645735.1 uncultured bacterium
TACCGCGCCTGGTTGAGACACATCAGGGGTTTCCTGAGACCCTTGGACCCGGGGAGGAGGTTCGCCTTCGGCACCCGGCAGTCCGCGAAGACGAGTTCGCTCGTATCGCTCGCCCGAAGCGAGAGTTTGTACTTCGTCTCCTTCGCCTCGAAACCGTTCCGGTCTTTCTCGACGATAAACCCGTGAATCTCGCCGTCCATTTTCGCCCACACGATCGTCACGTCGGCGAGGCTCCCGTTCGTGATCCACATCTTGGCGCCGTTCAAGACGTACTCGCTGCCATCCTTCACCGCCGTGGTCACAAGACCGCCGGGGTTGCTCCCGAAATCCGGCTCGGTCAGGCCGAAACAGCCGATCGCGTCCGCCCTGGCCAGGCGCGGAAGCCATTTTTCTTTCTGCGCATCGTCTCCGAACGTGTGGATGGGATACATCACGAGGGACGACTGGACTGAGGCGAAGCTGCGAAACCCGGAATCCCCCCGCTCCAGTTCCTGCATCATCAGACCGTACGCCACGTTGTTGATCCCCGCGCAGCCGTACCCGCTGATCGTGGCGCCGAAGACGCCGAGTTCGGCGAGAGGCTTGATGAGGTGAGCGGGAAACGTCGCTTTGTCGTAGTGCTCGTGTATGATCGGAAGAATCTCATGGGTCACGAAGGCCCGGACCGTGTCGCGCACGAGTCTCTCGTCTTCCGAAAAACGATTCTCGATCGAAAGAAAATCGATTCCGTCGAAGCGTTTCATATTACTTTCCCTTGAAGCCCGCCGGGCGTTTCTCGAGAAACGCCTTCGTGCCTTCCTTCATGTCCTCTGTGGCGCACAGAACCCCGAACGTTTGCGCCTCGAGCCTGCACGCGTTGTCGAAATCGAGGTCGTGGCCCTGGTTGATGACCGCCATCGCCGCACGGAGCGCCAGAGGCCCTTTTCCGAGAAGGGTCTTCGCGATCTTCTCCGCCGCGGACATGAGGTCGGCGGGCGGAACCACCTGCGTAACCAGACCGATGCGAAGCGCCTCGGCGGCGTCGATGATCCGGCCGGTGAGAATCAGTTCCATCGCGACACCGCGGCCGACGATTCTGCACAGCCGCTGCGTTCCCGCGTAGCCCGGGATGATCCCGAGGTTCACCTCGGGCTGGCCGAACCTCGCCTTCTCCGAGGCGATACGTATCGTGCACGCCATCGCCACTTCGCATCCGCCGCCGAGCGCGAATCCGTTCACCGCAGCGATCGACGGTTTGCCCATCGTTTCGAGCTTCCGCAGGATGCGCTGGCCGTTCTCGGCCATCGCGGCGCCGCTCAACCCGTCTTTCTTCGTAATTTCCGAAATGTCCGCCCCTGCCGCAAACGCTTTTTCCCCGGCGCCGGTGAGAACCATGACCGACACGGAAGCATCGCGGGCGATCTCGTCGAACGCGCCGTCCAGGTCCGCCATGAGATCCGCGTTGAGAGCATTCAGAACCTCCGCGCGGTTCAGCGTGATGGTCGCGACCCTGTCTTTCTTCTCCACCAGAACGTGTGTGTATGCCACGGGTGTCCTCCTTACCGTACAGGCTCTGTCATGTTTTCGCACCTCCGGGATACGCCGCGAGGCGCGTACCGCGAGATGAGAAGTAAGCGGCGGATGTCCGAGTGATTTCGGTGACGCCGGAGCGCCGAGCGTGCGAATTGCGGCGTCATCCCATGGCCAAACGAGGGGCCCCGCGCCTCACCCGTCCCACCCATCTTGAATCTTAACCGTTTGCGGAACAAAGAGTTGCCACAAAAGAGCCTAGCGCAGACGAAGGGGGACGTCAACAAAAAAACGCTCGTCCCTCGCGTCGGGAACCGGATTTGCATAGATCTCTCTCGCTGCCCCTGGGCGCGAGAATCACCGAGAATCACCGAGGGCGGACGCGCCCTCCGGTCGCCGAAAGGCAGCGATCGACAAGACCCTGAACTGACACGAACCATGAAACACACGCATACGAGGCGCCTGCGAAAGACCGCTTTCGTTCTCGCAGTCGGGCTCCTCTGCATACTTCCCCACGACGGGCTCGTACTCGCGGACCGTTCCGTCGAGGTGCGCCCCGCGTCGGCCTTGGCCGCCGAAAACCCGGCCTGCGACAGCTCGCTCCGGGACCTCCAGGGTCAGCTCGAACGCGTTTTCGCCGCGCAGCAGCGAAGCGGCGAGATCGCCGTCGATGGGACGGACAGTCTTTTCTACTACCATCCATTGATGGCGACGCTCTCTCTTCAGGTCTTCGGAGCGACGCGGGACGTGGCCTTTCTCGAGACCGCGCACGGTGCGGTCAAGGGATACTTCAACTACCTCCTCGTTTATCACGACGCCGACAAAGATTTTCTCGTCGAGAGACCGTCGTCCAGAGCGCCGGGAGAAGCGCCCGACATCGAAGACGTCGGTTTCAATGCGATGCTCGCCCTGGACATGTTGAGCCTGTCGCGGATGTGCATCGAGCTCAGCATGCCCGTCGATGCCCTGTTTTGGTACCAGGGGATGCGCTCCGTGAGCCGTCAGCTCCTGAAGGCGAGCTACGATCCCGATGCATCGTATTTCGTGCCGACGCGGGTGACGGGGACCCGGAAGGAGAAC
>CAZYCB010000286.1:0-3959 GCA_964645735.1 uncultured bacterium
CCTCTCACGACGATGTAACTCACGCAGCTTTCGCCGAATTTCTTGATCCGAAGAACCGAGAGCCTCTCGAATCGTTCGAGAGACACGGCTCCTTGCCGGTGCTCGACCACGAGCAGAGTTTCCAGAGGGTAATCGATTCCGTTGAAGAACTCCAGCAAAAGCCTGATCTCGTCCGCATCGTACGGCGGATCGGCGTAGACGATGTCCGGAGCGATTCGCTCGAGAAAGGGGCCCGCGAGGAAGTCCATCACCCTCTCACCGTGCACCACGCCCCGCCGGGGCTCCACGCCGCACCGCTCCAGGTTCTCCCGGAGCGACACGAGCGCGGCACGATCATCCTCGACGAAATGCGCCGAGCGGGCGCCCCGGCTGAGCGCCTCTATTCCGACCCCGCCCGCACCCGCGTATAAATCGACGAAAATGGCGTCCCGCACGGCATCCCCGAGGGATTCGAACACCGACGCCTTCGTCCTCTGCATCGTCGGGCGAAGCGTGAGGCCGGCGGGGTACCGCAGGACTCTCCCCTTGAGAGTCCCCGCGATGACCCGCACGTCGAGATGTCCGCGTGCAGCCATTGAAAGACCTCGAACGACACGCCGACGGCACCGGACCCGGCCCTCACGCGGACGCTCGTTCCCGCACGCGAGCCCCCCGCGCCGCCGCCACGCGCACTGCCGCTGTCCGATTTTCCGGCGGCGCATAGACCATAAACGCAGAAGGGGCGGCGAGGCAAGCCCTGAGTCAAGCCTCGCCGCCCCTTTGCACTAGGACCGGGTGACGGTCCACCCCGCCTCTAGCCACCGACAATCTTCGGCGTCACGAAAATGACGAGTTCGCGTTTCTTCCTGTTGTCGTTCGTCAGCCGGAAGAGTCCGCCGAGAATAGGAATGTCTTTGAGAATGGGGACACCGTTCTTATATGTGCTTTCCACCTCGCTGATCAGTCCGCCGATGACGGCGGTCTCTCCGTTCGCGACGATCACGCGGGTATCGGCTTCGCTCATCACGATGACGACGCCTCCCTGAACGGTCGCCTGCGAGCTCAAGTCGCTGACCTCGGGGTGCAAGTCGAGCGTGATGGTGTTGTCGAGGTTCACGTGCGGAGTCACCCTCAGGATGATACCGATCTTCGTGAGTTCGGTGATCGGGTTCCCCGCTTCGTCCGCAACGATCAGCGGAATCTGCTTGCCGACGAGGATGCTTGCCTCGCGGTTCTCCGCGGTGACGATCCTCGGGTTCGAGATGATGTTCGCTTTGTTTTCCCTCTCGAGCATGTCGATGACCGCCTGGACCTCGCCCCACGACTGGACGGTTCCGATGCGGAACGTCCCGGTGGGATCGGCGCTGCGGGCATCGAGGACGAAGTCGCCGACGGCGCTGGCCTTCTGGCTGGCGAGATTGAGGACATCCCACCGCACGCCGATCTCCCGCGTGGCGTCGAAGTCGACGTCCACGAGCTTGGCGACGATCTCGACCTGTTTGATCTTCCGGTCGAGTTCGGTCACCATCGCGGCGATCTTCTCGATGTTTTTGGAGATGTCATTGACGATGAGCGAGTTCATACCCGCTTCGATCTCGATGCTGCCCCGCTGCGAGAGGATCTCCTTGAGAGCGTCTCTTATCTCGGAAGCCCTGGCATAGCTCAACGCAATGATTCGCGTCTCCAGGGGCATCAGGTCGTCTTTCTGGCGATCGGCAGCCTGGAGTTCGAGTTCTTCCTTCGTAAGCTTATCGGTCGTGGACACCCGGATCATCCCGTACTCCTCGCGGTAGGCGAATCCGTGCGACTTGAGAATGATGTCCATCGCCTGCCGCCATGGAACGTTGATCAGATGAGCGGTGACCTTGCCTTCGACCTCGGGGCCCGCGACGATGTTCGTGTTCGAGAACTCGGAGAAGCTTCTCAGAACCGTCTGAACGTCCGCTTCCTGGACGTCTATCGTAATGTTTCTGTTGGCGACAAGCCCCTCGCTCGCCGCATACGACTGGAGCATCGGCGTCGCCGGCGACAGGATCGGCCGGTTGACGGGCTGTTCCTCCGCTTCGTCATCCCATGCGGTGTCCCACGACGTCATCATCGGGGTGTCTTCTTTTTCCTCTTCGGCCGCGCTATCGTCCTTCGCGGCGTCCTGGTTCGAAGCCTCGCCGGCACGCGCCGACGGGTTCATCGTCTTCGCGGCCACGACGGGTTCCTTCCCTGCCGGCGCCGCCGTTTCGTCGGCGGGAGCAGCCGCCTTCAGCACGGGCGGGACGGGCTTCTCGGCGGGGACGGTAGGCGTGCCCGACGGGCCCGCCGTCTTCTCGACCGGCGCGGTCGGAATCTGCGCGGGCGCTCCGAGGGAGCTCTCCATGATCCTCGCCGGCCCCTGGTCGATCTTCGGCGCACCCTCGGCGCGGAACTGGACGGTGACCTGCTGGTCATCGGTCTTGACGTCGTACTTCAGTGCGTCCTTGAGGTCGAAGACGACGCGGGCGACGAGTTCCGGCGCTTCCGCGAACTGGCTCGATCTCACCTTCTCGACGAACTTGCCGTCGCCCTCGACGACCGAGGCGGGCATGCTCCACGTCGCACCGACGAAATCGAGCACGAGCCGCGGCGGATTGTCCATCATAAAGTCCTGGATCCGGACGGCCCCCGACTTCGAGATAACGAAGCTCGGCGAACCGGCCGCGTCCCGATCGATCCTCAGCGCGCTGATCTGCGACGCCTCTTTCTGCACCGAGGCACTCACCACGAGAGCCCCCAGGAGCAGCACGGCAACGATGGCACTATGGACCACGAAAATCCTTCTCATTGTTGTACTCCTTCTTCTCCCTTGGCCAGGTGCAGCGTGAACTTCCTCGTCTGACCGAAGTTGGTCACACGCGCGACCATCGATTCGTCGCCGATGGCCACAACGGCGCCGTTCTTCACTTGATCACCGACTCTGAGGATGTAGCCGAATCCCTTGTCGTCTTCGAGAAGCGCGAACCGGTCCAGCTCGCCCTTCACTATTCCGACGAGAACGACCCGACTGATGTCGACGACCTCCATCTTCCTGTCGCTGATGAACTCGCCGACGATCAGAGACTGGAACGGGTCCCTTCGATTGAAAGCGCTGTAGTAGTAGCTGTTCTCCCTCAGGTTGACCTTCGCCTGTGGCTCTTCTATCTGAGTAGAGTCCGCCAGCGGCGCCGAGCACTGGAGAACAACCACCGCGGCGATCGCGGCGGCCAGCCCCTTTGCCGGTGACGCGTTGCTATCCGTTCTGAGGCGCAGTCTCATTTTGAGCTCCTTCGATCAGCGTGTAAGCGCTCAGCGTGAAGTCCGCGATGATCGTTTCGCTGATGTTGTTCATCTTGGATTTCTTCGGGTCCTTGTTGACCACCGCCGCGTTGATCTTCAGATCCGTCACGTTTACTATTCTCGAAAGATTGGCGAGCCGCGTGAGGAAAATCCCCAGCTCGTGGTACCCGCCCCGGACGCGCACGCTCACGGGGTGTTCCTTGAACATCTCCTTGACGACGGGCGGCCTGGGCTGGAACAGCATGAACTCCACTCCGGCCTTGTTGCCCGCGGTCGTCACCTTCCTCAGCAGCTCGGGCATCTCCTCTTCCTGGGGGAGGAGTTCCTGGGCGGATGCCCACTGCAGGTGCAGACGATCGTACTCGGCCTCGAGCTTGGCGAGATTTCCCACCATCTGTCTCGCCTTCTCGACCTCGGCGCTGAGCTTGGTGTAATCCTCTTCGAGCTGCGCGATCTTCGCCTTCCGTACCCCGTAGCAAAACGGGAGCACGGTCGTGCCGAAGTACACGTAGCTCAGTGCGATCACCGCCAGGATCACCATGGTGAATTTTTGAATTTTCGGATCTCTCAGGTTCATGACGCACCTTTCTTCGCTACGGCCACTCCGGCTACGGCGTTATTTTCGAATTCAGCGTGAACTGGATCACCTGGTGGTCCAGGATGTGCCCCTCCTG
>CAZYCB010000287.1:0-1538 GCA_964645735.1 uncultured bacterium
TCCTCCTCTTCGGGGGAATGTTCATCCTCTATGCCGTGTACAGGACGACTCATGCCGAAGATTTCCACTACGCGGCGGGAGAGCTCGACACGCTCGTGGGAACCATGAACACGATCATTCTCCTCACCAGCAGCCTCACCATGGCGCTTTCGATTGCCGCGATGCACTCCGCCCGCAAAACGGCGTCCATCCTTCTCCTCGTCTTGACCATGGCGCTGGGGATCTGGTTCATGGTGAACAAGTACTTCGAATGGGGGGTGAAGTTCGAGCATGGACTGTATCCGAACTCCGAGGTGCTCCTGCAGCGCGCCAAGGGCGAGATACTGTTCTTCGGTCTTTACTTCACGATGACGGGACTGCACGCGATTCACGTTTTGATCGGGGTCGTGGTGCTGGGCGTCGTCGCGGTCAAAATGGCCGGCCGCCCGAGCGAACGCGTCGAGTTCGCCGGCGGGGAGAGAGACGAGCTGCACGGAGCGAGACTGGCGCTCATCGGCGATTCGGGCGAACGGATCTGGGCGAGCGAACCGATGGACGATTCGGTGAGCGAGGTGTCGGTCCGCGTGAAGTACCTTCCCGTGCAGCGAAGGGTCAGACGCGAAGACTTCGCCGTTCTCGAGAACGCCGGCCTCTACTGGCACCTCGTGGACGTCATATGGATTTTCCTGTTTCCGCTGTTCTATCTCGTCACATGACGGCGCCGTTTCCCGAGGGGGCGAGGCTGTGAACGACAACCACACCGAACGCGGACGAACGGGCGTCGACGTGTACCTGCTCTCGTGGGTGGCGCTTGTCATCCTCACGGCGATTACCGTCACGGTCGCCGGGATGCGCATGGGAAAGCTCAGCGTCTTCACGGCGATCGCCATCGCGGCGGTGAAGGCCACGGTAGTCCTCTTCTTCTTCATGCATCTCAAGTACGAGAAGCCTCTTTTCAGAACGATGATATGCGTTGCGATCGGCGCTCTGGCGGTCTTCATCGGACTTACGTTCACGGATATTCTGTACAGGTAAGCGATGGACTGGTTCTCGACGACAACGGAAGCGGTGGACACGGCGTTCTATGTGGCGCTGGGGATATCCGTTGCGATGCTCGTTCTCGTG
The DNA here is from genome assembly GCA_964645735.1 of uncultured bacterium. Taxonomy (GTDB): domain Bacteria; phylum Krumholzibacteriota; class Krumholzibacteriia; order WVZY01; family WVZY01; genus CAZYCB01. Next base: position 1,105 of record CAZYCB010000287.1, read on the forward strand.
ACCGTTCTCATGGTCGTCTTCGTCGCGAAGTACCGTCGGAAACGTCATCCGAACGCGGAGCAGATCGAGGGGAACACGCGGCTCGAGATCGCATGGACGGTCATACCGACGATCCTCGCGCTCGGCATGTTCTATCTCGGTTGGACCGGCTACATGTTCATGAAGGATGTGCCGAAGGGCGCGCTCGAAGTCAAGGCGACGGGGCGGATGTGGGCGTGGGAGTTCGAATACGCGAACGGGAAGAAGAGCTCGAAGCTCTACGTTCCGCAGGGCCAGCCGGTCAAGGTGAACCTCCACTCCGCGGACGTGATCCACAGCTTCTACCTCCCCGCGTATCGCGTGAAGAGGGACGTCGTTCCGGGTCTCGATACCTACGTGTGGTTCGAACCCGGAGACACGGGCGCGTACGATATCTTCTGCGCGGAGTACTGCGG
>CAZYCB010000288.1:0-5123 GCA_964645735.1 uncultured bacterium
GCGTCGACGTCGTCGAGTCGGGCGAGGATTTGTCCCGCCGTCACGTGCATACCCTCGTCGATGAGCACTTCCTTGATCTTGCCTGTCGTCTTCGCGGACACCGTCGCGCGCCTCTGAGGAGTCACATACCCGCTGGCGTTCAAAACCGCCGATGAAGCGGCGCTCGCCTCGCGAGCTGTTGCAACAGACACTCGCGCGGCGCGCTTCCCGAAGGCGAACACGAGGGCGATGACCGCGACAACGAACGCGATCGAGGTGACAACCACGACCATCCGCTTATCGGCGCCGCGCCTCTCCCGACGGGAAGGGTCGATGCTCAGCCTCGAAAGATCCTTGTCCGTCACGCGAACCGCTCCTTTCGCCGTTCAAACGCTCCCGCGGAAACGCGAACTTCCACGGGGAGATGTGATTCTAGGCGCTTTGCCGGGGGCGAGTCAACTGCAAGGCGTGGCTGCCGAGGGACGCGGCGGGGACGCTCGTTCTCCAGTGACCGGACCGGCGTCGAGATGATATAATTAACGATAATCGGACCGCAAACGGCGCGACATACTAAGGAGATCATGATGACGGGTTTACGTGCACCTCTACTGGGGTTTCTCTGCATGACGGCTCTTGCCGTTTCGGTTGGCCCTGCGTCCGCCGCGGGAGCGCCCGAACGGCGAAGCTCCCCGGCCGCCCTCCGGGAGATGCTCGGCAACCTCGACCCCCAGGGCATCACGACGGGCATCCTCTACGACCTCGCCGTGCCGCTCTCGCGCATCGACGCGTTCGACGGAGGGGACTCGAGCCCATCGACGAGCGTAAAGGAGTGGAAGCAGATCGTCTTCGAACTCCGGGTGGCGTCGTTGGAGAAGCCCTCGTGGCCTTCGTTAGATGAAATCGACGGACTGGCGCGGCAGCTCGGGAACGGCGGAGCGATCCCGGTGGCCTTCCTCGATGTCGCGTACAACCGGATCCGGAGCGATGCGTTCGAGAGCGGAGCCCTCGCTGTTCGCGGCGGAAGAGTCGTCGTTACGGGCTCGAACCCTTATCCCGCGCACAGAGCTTTCACGGTCACGGCGCTCCACGACTACACGCACCGCGGGGAAGAAGTCGTCTTCGCGTTCGATCGCCGTTTGTATCTGTCGAACAGCGCGAAGATCCCCGAAACATTCGAAGTCGATTTCGACGACGGAGCAGGTTTCCGCGGCGTCCGTCTCGGAGACCGATGCGCCGTTCGCTACGCCAAGCCCGGCCGGAAAACCGTTCGCGTACGCGCGCCGGCGAACGGTCGATTGGCGGACGGGGGGACGGCGGCCGGCGGACCGGCGCTCAGCGGGAGCTTCTATTTTCGCGTCGAGCATCTGCAGACCCCGAGCCCCGACGACACGCTCGACGTGACCGCGTCGATCGCCTATCAGGGTCAGTATGGTGCTGGCGAGGCATACGTGTATCTCGCCGCGGGTCACGCGGCCATCGCGAATCCGGTCGTGGTCGTCGAAGGGTTCGATCTCGACAACACGATGAACTGGGATGAGCTCTACCAGCTGCTGAACCAGGCGAGCCTCCTCGAGACGCTCCGGAGCCGCGGGTTCGACGCGGTAGTCCTGAACTTCGCCGACGCCACGGACTACGTGCAGAAGAACAGCTTCGTCGTCGTCGAGCTGCTCCAGCAGATCGACGCGATGCTGGATCCTTATCGCGATATCGCGCTCATCGGCGGAAGCATGGGCGGACTCTGCGCGCGGTACGCGCTCGCGTACATGGAGCACGAGGGACTCGGGCACGACGTGAGGACCTTCATTTCCTTCGATGGACCTCACGGCGGCGCCAACATACCGCTCGGAATGCAATACTGGCTCGATTTTTTCTCGGACCTCTCGGACGATGCCGCGTTCCTGCTCGGCCGTCTCGATACGCCGGCTGCCCGCCAGCTGCTCGTGTATCACCACACGACGCCTCCTGGAAGCACGGGCCAGAGCGACCCGCTTCGCCCGGCCATGCTCGCCGATTTCGCCCTGGTGGGCGGATACCCGGCGCTCACGCGCAACGTCGCCGTCGCCAACGGAAGCGGATCCATGCAGGGACAGGATTTCGCTTCCGGCGACCAGCTCATCGAGTACGAGTATAGCGGGCTCTTCATCTCGATCGTCGGCAACGTCTGGGCGGTGCCCAATGCGGCGAGCCAGGTCATCTTCGACGGACGGACCTGGATCTTCTTCTCGACAAACCAGTTGTCCGTGAACGTGTCGGCGACGCGTCCCTACGACAACGCTCCCGGCGGGCGGCGCAATTCGATGGCGCAGATGGATTCGACGGATGTTTCTTGGGGCGACATCGTCGCGCTCCACACGCATCACTGTTTCGTCCCCACGGTGAGCGCGCTCGATCTGGCGACGAACGACCTCTTCTACGACATCGCCGGCGATCCGGACATCCATGCGCTCACGCCTTTCGATGCGGTGTACTGCCCGGCGGGGAATCAGGACCACATGACGATCACCGCAGAGACCGCCGGATGGCTTGTCGGCGAGATCGAAACCGGCGCGACCGCCGTCCAGAGCGACGCACCGCCCATTTCTGCGCTCTTCTTGTCGTCCCCTCGACCGAATCCTGCCTCGCAGAGCACTCTGATCCCGTATTCGCTTCCCCGTTCCGGGGAGGTGACGATCACGGTGCACGACGCCCTGGGACGGCGTGTCGCCACGGTGCTCGATACGGGGGATCTCCCGGCCGGGTCAGGCGTTGTCCGATTCGACACGAGCGGTCTCGCGTCCGGCGTGTATTTCATCCGGATGAACGCCCCTGGCGCGCGAGCGTCACGGAAGATCACCATCGTTCGTTGAACGAGCGCCCCGAAAACACTAACCGGGCCGGACTGCTTCTCGTCGGACCGTTGCAGCGCACGATGGCTTCGGCCGTTGCCCGGCCCATTGTCCGTGAACGCCTGCGGCGCGCCACCTCATTCCGTCTTTACGCTCCGCGCCGTATGATCTAGTATCGCTCTGCACGAAGAGCCGTACGCCAGGGGGTAAGAAGGATGATTCCCGAGCCAACCGTCATACGCCTCGATCGAGTCGCCGAGGTCATCGCCGACAGATTCAAAGGCAGAGATACGATCACCTGCTATGTCGGGTCGAACGCCGCCACGCCCACGGCGTCGATCGAAGCGTTCACGCGGGGAATCGAATCGGGAGAGCCCCGCCTCCCCTTCGTGAAGATGGTGCACCTGCTTCTCCAGGGCCCGGTGCCCTACGTCGAGAAGGGATTGCAGGATCGGGTAATGGCGTACTCGGTGTTTTCGGCGGAAAGCGTGAGAAAAGCGGCGAACGAAGGCCGCGCGTACTATCTGCCGTGCACGCTCGCCAACCTCGACAGCCTCATCGGAAAGGGACGCCCGTTCCAACCGGACGTCGTCATCGCGAAAGTGACGCGCCAGGAGCACACGGGCGAGTACAGCCTGGGTCTCTCCGTCGAGGGCCTCCACACCGCCATGGACCACGCGAGTCTCGTCATCGCCGAGCTCGATACCGGCATGCCCTTCACAGCGGGGCAGAGCACGGTCGACAACGGGTCGATCGACTACCTCGTCGTGGATGAGGGCGTGAAGCCGGTCTACGAACTTCCCAAGCCTGACTTCGAGAACGTGCCGCCGCGGGAGAAGCGGATCGGAGAGCTCGTCGCCGAGCATTTCATACGGGACGGAGTCACGCTTCAGGTGGGGATCGGCAAGATCACGGATGCCGTGGTGAGCATGATCAAGGACGGCCATTACAGCGATCTCGGAGTTCACACGGAGCTCTACGGCGACGGACTCATGCTTCTCCAGAAGATGGGCATCGTGACCAATCGGCAGAAGAAGCTCGACTTCGGCTACAGCACGACGAGCCTCATCATGGGATCGAAAGAGTTGTACGATTTCGTTCATATGCGGGCCGGCGTTCACATGCGGCCCTGCGAGTTCACGAATGCGGCTGAGATGATCCGCCAGAATGCGCCGTTCATCGCGATCAACACGGCCATCGGCGTGGATCTTTTCGGCAACGTCTGGGCGGATTTCATCGACGCCAGGCGGTACTACAGCGGCGTCGGCGGGCAGCCCGATTTCGTCCGCGCGCTCGACGACCCCGCGTACGGCACGCCGATCATCGCGGTGAAGAGCGTCACCGACAAGGGAGAGTCCAAGATCGCCGACGTGCATCCGCCCGGCGTGAGTCTCACCGCGTCGGCCTACGACGGCGTGGTGATCGTCACGGAATACGGGGTGGCGGACCTGCGGGGCTTGACCGCCGGAGCGAAGGCGCTCGCCATCGCGAGCATCGCGCATCCCCGGTACCGCGACCAGTATCTCCGTCGAGTCTGCGAGGATCCGTGGTTCACGAAACCCCGGGATTTCTCGCCCGATGAGATCCCGCACGGCGTGACGCTGTATAAGGGAAGTACCACGCTGCCGGATGACTAGCGCCCCTGTCATTGCGCGAGAAACGGAGGAATTGCCATGTGCCCGAACGAACTCGACCGCCGCGATTTCTTGAAGTTCCTGTTGGGAGGCCTATCGGCGTCGGCACTCGACTGGACCGCTCTGCCTAGAGGTATTCTCGCGGGGACCGCCGCGAAAAACGAGTTCGATGCGGTCATCGTCGGCTCGGGGCTCGGGGGGCTGGCGTGCGCGGCGGCGTTCGCGCGGCAGGGGTTCAGGCCGCTCGTTCTCGAGAGGCACGATCGCGCCGGCGGATACGCGACGTCGTTCGAGCGTCCCGGCGGTTTCGTCTTCGACGTCTCGCTCCATTCGACGACCGTCGGCGAGAGAGAGGGCGTCCACAATCTCATTCCAGGTTTTCCGGAAATCACCGATGTCGATTTCGTGGCGCATCCGAATCTCTATCGTGCCGTGTTTCCCGACTACGACTTTCGCGTCGAGCAGAAGAACGTACAGGCGTACATCGATCTTCTCTCCGGTCACTTTCCCGAGGAAGCCGAGGGAATCAAGGGCCTCGTGGGCGACATGAAGGGCCTCGTGGCGGACATCCAGAAATACGCCAAAACCGGCGGCCAGGTGGACATAAGCCGGTTCCCGATGGACTATCCGTTCCTCTTCCAGAATTACGCGAAAACGTGGGGACAGATGGTAGACGCGAGGATCA
>CAZYCB010000289.1:0-3856 GCA_964645735.1 uncultured bacterium
CAGCACGGGAGAGTACCCTGGGACCACCGTGTAAACGCGGTACTCCCTGACGACCGACGCGGGATCCACGATGTCCCACGTCAGGTGGTAGTTGATGTAGTCCGTAGACCGCACGCTGAGCTCCGGCGTAGGCGGTTCGGCCACGTCGATCGGCGGCAGAATGTCGTTGTGCTGCGCGCAGGCAACGAGCACGAGACCTAGAATGGCGACAAGTTTCTTCACGCCGACAGCCCCTCCATCAGAAGCGGAACGTTTTCGCGACTTTGAAACCCGCGGGGCTCATCTCGACCGAGAGACGTGTTTCACGCTCCGCGTCGTACGGTTTGCTCACCAGCACATCTACAAGGTTGATCGCGTAGGTCGCCGCGAATCCGATGAGAAACGCATTTCTCCAGACGAGCCGGTTTTCCGCCGAGTCGAAGTTTGCTTCCATCGACTCGTAGGTCGCTTCCATGTCATCGATCGATACGATTCCGTCGTTCTCGAGCGTTTCTTCGTACGCGGCATAGGTGTGCTTGTCCGCGTAGAGCTTGTTGACCGCTTCTCTGTAGTAGATCTGGGAAAGAAAAACTCCAACGCCCGTCACGACCGCAGCTCCCGCGAAAACCGCGGAACGCGTGTAGTGACCCTGCTGCGCTTGCCCCAAGCCGGGAACGATGAGCGAACGGACGAGGGCCGAATCCACCGCGAACGCCTGGGCGGGTAGGACGAGCAGGACGGCCATCGCCGCCGCGCGGAACCAGCTCCGGCGGAAGCTGCGTTCGTTCGATTGTGTTTCGGATGCTCTCTCTGTGTGCATGATGTGCTCGCGTTTCCTTCGATCTACGGAATCGAAGGGAGAATGTTACTGTGGTTCTCGTGGTGACGCAATGTTTTTTCTCCCCCGGCGGACCGGGCCGCCCGAGAACGCTTCGGGAACCTCTTGGCCGCCGAGCTGTAAAAAAGACAACGTTTTTGACAATTGACACCCTCGACGGGCATCGGATATCCTAGCGGCCTCTCCCACCGAATCCGGCACCACCGCACGAGCCTGGAAACCGACTGCTCCGGCAGGAGTCGGAGGTATCCGCGTGATCGAAGTCAGAAACCTGACCAAATACTACGGCGCCCGCGTCGGTATCGAGGACGTTTCCTTCGACGCAAAAAAGGGCGAGATCCTCGGTTTTTTGGGGCCCAACGGCGCCGGCAAGACCACGGCGATGCGGGTCCTCACCTGCTACCTCCCTCCGACGAGCGGAGAGGTCCGCGTGGCCGGATTCGACGTGATGGACGACTCGCTCGAGGTCCGCAGGCGCGTCGGATACCTGCCCGAAAACGTTCCCCTCTACCATGATCTCACGGTGAGCGGCTACCTCGAATTCGTCGCCCGGCTCAAGGGGACGCCCCGTTCGACGCGCTCCGCGCAGATCCGCCGGGTCATGGAAGAGTGCGGGGTGTACGATGTCCGCGACCGGACGATCGGAAAGCTCTCGAAAGGGTATCGTCAGCGAGTGGGGCTCTCGCAAGCGCTCCTCAACGACCCGGAGGTGCTCGTGCTCGACGAACCGACGATCGGGCTCGACCCCAGACAGATCATCGAGATTCGCAACCTCATCCGGAGTCTATCGGGGGAGCGGACCGTCATCCTCAGCACCCATATACTCCCCGAGGCGAGCCTTCTGTGTCAGCGCGTCATTATCATCAACAGGGGAAAACTTGTCACCGCCGATACGCCGGAGAACCTCAAGAACCGCCTTCAGCACTCCATGGTCGTCGAAGTGACCGTCCGCGGCGCCCTCGAGACGGCGCGCGCGGTTTTGGGCGGGCTCGCTGACGTCAAGTCGGTGACGGTTCTCGCGTCTCCTGACACCGATACCCACACGATACGCATCGAATCGCGCGACGACCGGGACATACGGGAGACGCTCTCGCGCGCCGTCGTCGAGAGCGGACTCGGCCTCGTCGGGCTGGGCTCCATCGACATGAGCCTCGAGGACATCTTCGTCAGCCTGGTGACGCGAGAGGAGCTCGAGTAGCGTGTCGCGCGCCTTCGCCATATGCCAGCGAGAGCTCACGTACTTCTATAACTCGATCGCCGCGTACGTCGTGACGATGGTGCTCGTGTTTCTCGCCGGATACTTTTTCTACAATCTGCTCGCGTTCTTCAATCTCGCTTCGTTCCAAAACGCACAGAATATCCTCGAATCCGGCCGGCTCAGTCTCACCGAAAGCGTCATGCAGCCTTATTTCGCGAATCTGAGCGTCGTGCTGCTCCTCGTCGCGCCGATGCTGACGATGCGCCTCCTCTCCGAGGAGCGAAGGCTCGGCACGGCGGAACTGCTCTTCACATACCCGATATCCGATTGGGACGCGATCCTCGGCAAGTTCATGGCCACCGTCATCGTGCTCGCGGCGGCGCTCGCAGTGACTCTCGTTCTTCCGCTCCTGCTCGCCGGCTTCGCGGCGCCCGAGTGGGGTCCCATCGCGACCGGATACGCAGGCCTTCTCCTCCTGGGCATGGCCTATATCTCCGTCGGGATATTCTTCTCGTCGCTCAGTGAAAACCAGATCGTCGCCGGCGTGCTGTCGTTCGGTTTCTCGCTTCTCGTCCTCATCATCGGTTGGCTCATACCCTTCGTCTCGGCCGGGCCGGCGCGGGTCCTGTCGGAGATCTCGATGCTCGGGCACTTCGACGGCTTCTCCCGAGGTATCGTCAACACGAACGACATCGTGTACTACGTGAACTTCTCCGTCTTCTTCTTGTTTCTCTGCTCCAGAGTGCTCGAGTCCAACCGGTGGAGGAGTTGACGATGACGGAGAAGAGACTCTACCAGACCGTCCTGATCGCCGCGCTTTCTCTCACCGTCATCGGGGCGGGTCTCTACGCGATCAACTCTCCGCAGCGCACCCTCGCGTACTCCACGCTCCTCGCCGGACTGGGGTTGCTCGCCGTCTCGGCAGCGATCAGGCGGCGCTCGATCGTCTCTTTTTTCAGGACGAGATCCGCGCGCTACGGGGTCAACACGCTTCTCATGATCGTCGCGTTCGCCTCGATCGCCGTTATCGTTCAAGCGCTCTCCGCCCGGCACACGCGTACCTGGGATCTCACGCGGAACAAGAGATACAGCCTTTCCGATCAAACGGTCGCCGTGCTCGACAGCCTTCGAAGAGACATCTACGCCTACGCGTTCTTCAAGCGAGGAACTCCGGACGAGGCGCGTGCCCGCGGTCTTCTGGAACTGTTTGCGCTGAGGTCGGAGCGCTTCCGGTACGAGCTGATCGATCCGGACCAAAAGCCCCGACGAGCGAAGGAAATGGACATATCCGCGTACGGCACGACGGTGGTTGAAGCCGCGGACAAACGCGAGACGATTCCGCGGCTCACAGAGGAAACCGCTCTCAACGCGGTCGTGAAAGTCACGAGGGACGAAGTTAAGACGGTCTATTTCGTCCTCGGACACGGGGAGAGAGATGCCGCGAGCGAGAGGCCCCTGGGCTACTCCAGCGCGGCCCGGGCCATCGAAAAGAAGAACTACCGCGTGCAGACACTGTCGCTCTTCGACGTGTCGAGTGTCCCGCAGGACTGCGCCGTTCTCGCCGTCGCCGGCCCGAAGAACGACTACATAGAAAGCGAAATCGACAAGGTCGAGGAGTACCTCACGGGGGGTGGGAACGCCGTCTTCCTCATAGACCCGCAGACAGACCTCCCCCGGCTCGAGGAGCTTTTGGGGCGTTACCGGATACGGCTCGACGACGACGCCGTCGTGGATCCGTACAGCCGCGTTGCGGGAGGAGACTACTCGATCCCCGTCGTCACCCACTACGAGAACCACCCCATTACCAGGGACTTCACGCTCGCGACGTTCTTCCCCACCGC
>CAZYCB010000290.1:0-6379 GCA_964645735.1 uncultured bacterium
CCCCCTCTTTATCGGGGGCCCCCCGGGGGGGGGGGGGGGGGGGTTCTTGGGCCCCAAACCCCCCCCCACCCCCCCACCGTTTACACGTGTCAGAGCCGAATCCCAGAGCGGCCGGCGCTTTCGCCTTCGGGTCACTTGTTCGGAGCCACGACCTTGGCGGCACCCCGATCGACGAACGCGAGCCAGACATCGTCGTTGGCATCGACGTAGACTTTTCTCACACGAACGTTGGGCAACCCGCTTCCGTCGACGTAGTTCACGATGTCGCCGTTCGGCGCCATCTTGGTCAAACCCTCCTGCGTGGCGATCCACATCGTTCCGGCCGCCCATTTCGCGCCGGTGTGGTTGACGGCCACGGAGTTGGCGAGGTCGCTCACGATGCCGTCTGCCATCGTAAGGTTTGTCCAGATCTTGTCGTCGACGTCGAGCGACGCTACGCCGTTCGCCGGATAGCACGACCAAAACAGTTCTTTGACCTCGTCGAACATGATTTCAACCACATCATCGTCCGGTATGGCGCTTGTCTCCATGTTGAGAAACTGAAAGCTCAACGTGGGCAGGCGGAGCACTCTTATGCCGCCGGGAATGATGACGCCAACCGAGTCTCCGGGTCTCTGGGTCGCCCAGATTTCCGCACCGCGAGTTGGATCGTTGTGAAAAAGGATCGAACTGTACGTCAGGTTCTTGAACAAGGCTTTGTGCGGCGTGTCCACGTAGTTGCTGTCCCAGTTGACGAACCGGTCCTCCATCGGGCGGCCGTCATCGTCGATATACTGGCCGACGCCCGCCACCGTGGCGACCCAGATCGACGTATCATCCGCCGCCACGTCGAAGACACGGCCGTTCACGAGCCCGTCGGACGGTGTTAGCGCATCCAGCGGCGTCGCGCCCCCGTAGACGCCCATCCCTCCACCCCACGTTCCGACATAGACCTTGCCGTTGAGTTCCGTGATCCCCCGGCACTTTCGGTTGGGCAACCCGTCGCGGTCGGTGAAGACCGTTGCGTTCTTGACATCGAACGGCCCCTGCGTGCTCGCGAACATCGCCACGCCGGCCTCCGTACTCAGCCAGAGGCGATTCTGGCTGTCGACGAACACATCGAACACGTCATCGCTCGGCAGCCCGCTGATCGTCTGCAAACTGATCTTCGGCACGGACTCTGGTGGTGCAACCGTGCCGTCGTCGCCACATCCCACGGCCGACATCGCCAGGAGCACGAACATCAGATACCTGCAGTGCTTTAGGAATTCCAATTGAAACCTCCCGATCTCGACCTCGTTCGCTACTTAGAAGTTGGTCCCACTCGTCGTGACAAACTCAATCGCTGTTCCGCTCTCTGGTTTGGTGGGGAAGCCGAAGTAGATGGCGGGCTCTTATAATGAGCACGTTTTCAACATGTTAAATATTACCGGCTGGGGCGGGATGTGTCAAGACCGTTGCTGAAGGTGCTCTTTGATTCTGGCGGCCAGATCCTTCGAAACTCCTTGGACCGCCGACAGTTCGGAGTTATCCGCATCGCGGATCCCCGCGACGCTCCCGAAGATCCTGAGCAGGCGGCGCTTGAGAACGGGTCCGATCCCCGGAACTCCGTCCAGGACTGACGATTCGAGCCGCTTGCTCCGCAGCTTCTTGTGGTACGTGATGGCGAAGCGATGGGCCTCGTCGCGGATCCGTTCGAGAAGGTGGAGCGGGTTTGTCCGGTCCCGGAGCAGGAGCGGTTCCGGAAGACCCGGCGCATATACTCGCTCCTCCCCTCGGATCCGCCTTCTCCGGCTTTTGTCCTTCACTTTGGCAATCCCGAGCACGCCGACTCCTTCCACGCCAAGCCGGCTCAGCACCTTGAGCGCGACGTTCATTTGCCCTTTTCCCCCATCGACAACGAGGAGATCGGGCAGGTCTCCCTCGGCGAGGCCTCGAACGATCCTCCTTTCCAGGATTTCCTCCAACATCCCATAGTCGTTCGACCCTTCCACGGTTCTGATTCTGTAGTGCCGATAGAGAGCCTTCGCTGGTTCGGCGTCTACGAACGTGACGCGCGACGCGACCGCCTCGCTTCCCCCGAAGTTCGACACGTCGTAGCATTCGATGCGCCGGGGGTACCGCTCGAGTTCGAGAACGTCCCGCAGCTCTTCGAGGAGCGCCTGGCCTCGCGCCGGCCCGCCGCTCGCGTCGAGCGCCGCCTTCGCGTTCTTGAACGCGAGATCGAGGAGGCGGCGGCTCTCGCCCCTTCGGGGGACAACGATCCGCACGGCCCCTTCCCGGCGCCCGGCGAGGTAGTCCCTGAGAACCGCCTCATCCTCGATCGGCTCCGAAATCACGACCTCGGCGGGGATCGCCGCTCCGCTCTGATAGTACTGATTGAGAAAGGAGGAGAGGTGTTCGCCCGTGGAGAGAGCCGCGTTGTCGAAACAGTGCGAGCTTCCCCCGGAGAGCTGGGAATCCCGCACGTGGAGGATCTGTATCGCCAGCCTCTCTCCTTCGCGGCAGACTGCGAAGACGTCGCGATCCGCTCTCTGCGGAGACGTCACCCGCTGCCTCTCGAGCGTCCGCCGGAGGTCGTTGAGCTGGTCGCGCGTTTTCGCCGCTTGTTCGTATCGCCGCTCCGCGGCCTCCAGCTCCATCTTCTCCGTGAGCGCGCGGATCAGATCCTCCCCCCGTCCTCTCAAGAACATCGCGACTCTGTTCACCGTCTCGCGGTAGGTCTCGGCATCGATGAGTCCGACGCACGGCGCCGGGCACCGTTTGATGTAGTAGTAGAGACAGGGCCGCTTCCTGCCGGCCAGCTGGGAATCGCTGCAGGTCCGCAAGGGAAAAGCCTTTCCCAGCATGCGAAGCGTCGAGCGCACCGACCCGGCCGAGGCGTAGGGTCCGAAGTACGTCGCCTTGTCCCTCCGCGGCCGCCGCACGATCGTGAGCCTCGGGAACGGATGGTCGGCGTCGAGCCGGATATTGACGTACGTCTTGTCGTCCCGCAGAAAAATGTTGTAGCGCGGACGGTGTTTCTTGATGAGATTGTTCTCGAGGATCAGCGCTTCCTGTTCGGTCTCCGTGACCATGTAGTCGAGACCCACGGCGCGAGCGAGGAGAAACTGAATCTGGTGCCGGCCGTCCGCTCCCTCACGGAGGTAGCTTGCTACGCGCGTGCGCAGCTCCTTGGCCTTCCCGACGTAGATCGCCTGCCCCTTCGCATCCTTGAAGATGTACACGCCGGGTTCCCGCGGGAGGCTCTTGATCCGGGCACCGAGTTTTTCGGCGAAAGAATCGGAAATCATTGCTATCGACACGCCCTTCGACTACCTTTACGCAGTTGAACTGGAGCTACTAGTATAATATATCGGCGCCGCCGCAACGGAGTCCAGTCGGTCCTGGCTGCCAGCCCGGCATTACCCATGTCCCCCGACGATTCGAAGATCACGGTCACGGATGACTTCGGGCGGCCTCTCGTCTTCGAGAAGGCTCCGGAGCGCATCGTTTCCCTCGTCCCCAGCATCACGGAAACGCTGATCGAGCTCGGCGCCCTCAACCGGGTCGTTGGGATCACGAACTACTGCATCCATCCGGCGCGAGCGGTCGACGGCATCCCGAGGGTGGGCGGGACGAAGGGGGCTTCGCTGGAAAAGATCGACGCGCTCCGGCCCGATCTCGTCATCACCAACAGGGAAGAAAACCGGAAACGACATATCGATGCGCTGCGCGAGAAGTACCCCGTGTACGTCACATACCCGAGGACGGTCGAGCAGGCACTGAAGATGGTGGGCGATCTGGGCGCGCTCACGCGCACCTCCGCGAAGGCCGCGGAGATCGTCGAGGCGTGCGGCCAGATCGTGGCCTCGACCGATCCCGACGTCCGCGGAAACCTTCTCCCAACGGCGTGTTTGGTGTGGCGCGACCCGTGGATGGCCGTGGGTGCGGATACTTACATCAGCGATTTGCTCGGAACTTTCGGCTTCAAAAACGTATTCACCCGTGACGACGGAAGGTATCCCGAGGTCTCGCTCGCTGCGATCGCCGAACGAGGCACCGACGTGATCATCCTCCCCAACGAACCGTACGCGTTCGCCGAGCCGGACAGAAGACAGATAGGCTCCGCCCTTGCCGAGAAAGGCCGGAAGGCGAGAGTCCTCATCGTCGATGGCAGCTATCTCACGTGGTTCGGATACCGCACTCTGCAGGGGCTTCGATTCCTTCGCTACGCCAAAGCCAAGCTGTTGTCGGAGAATCAGTGACGATGTTCACACGAAAAGAAACGAGACGCGTCATGGTCGGCAGCGTGCCGATCGGCGGAGGCGCTCCGATCTCCGTCCAGTCGATGACGACGACGAAAACCACCGACGTCGCGGCGACGCTCGACGAGATCAAGCGGCTCGAGGACGCCGGGTGCGACATCGTGCGCGTGAGCGTCCCGAACCGCGAGAGCGTCGCGGCTCTCGAGAAAATACTCGCCAGGGTGAGAGTCCCCATCGTCGCCGATATTCACTTCGACCACAGCGTTGCCGTGCTTGTCGCGGACATCGGCGTGGCGAAGCTCCGCGTCAATCCGGGGAACATCGGCTCCCGCGACAGAGTCGAGAAGGTGGTCGAAAAAGCCAAGGCCAACAAACTTCCCATACGGATCGGCGTCAACGCGGGCTCGCTCGAACGCGATCTCCTCGAGAGATACGGGTACCCGACCGCGGAGGCGATGGTCGAGAGCGCGCTTCGTCACATACGCATCCTGGAGGAGCTCGACTTCCACGACATCGTCGTTTCCGTGAAAGCCTCGGCAGTGCCGCTCACCGTGGATGCCTACCGTCTCCTCGCCGGAAAGGTCCCCTATCCCCTTCACCTCGGGATCACCGAGGCCGGCACGCTCGTGAGCGGATCGATCTATTCCGCGGTTGGACTGGGAATACTCCTTCACGAGGGCCTCGGCGACACGATACGCGTGTCGCTCACAGCCGACGTCGTCGAGGAAGTCCGCGCCGGACAGAAGATCCTCGCGGCACTCGACCTCGCCACGAACGTCCCCCGCGTGATCTCCTGCCCGTCGTGCGCGCGAAATCACCTCGATCTCTACAAGATCGCCGAGGAAGTCGAACGCCGAACGGCGGATCTACGCAAGCCGGTCAAGATCGCCGTGATGGGGTGCGCGGTGAACGGCCCCGGCGAGGCCCGCGAGGCCGACTTCGGTATCATGGGAGGAGTGGGAGGCGGCCAGATCTTCGTCGGCGGGAAAGTGATCAAGAAAGTTCCCGAAGATCAGCTCGTCGACGAACTCGAGAAGGAAATTCGAAAACGCCTCGCGGACGAATCGTGATGCCGCATATACGCGCGCATGCGCACGCTAGCGGCCGGGCCGCGGCGCGTCAGCCTCGTCGAAGTATTTTTCCACGAAAAACTTCTCTGTGAAATACCGCCCCCGCCACCCAGGGCTCACCTGATCGAGAAGAATTCCCTCCGCCGCACCCACGTGGTAGAACGCGCTGCGCCTGTCCTTCCTCAGCGACGCGCCGAGAAGCGCCGCGCGAAGGTGCTCGAGCGTCTCCGATGCGTCCTCGCCGAACGGGACGAAGTCCGGGAGCCGCGCGAACGCCTCCGTGGGCGTGTAGGCGACAGCCGCGCGCTGCGCGAGGGCGTACTCGGTGTAGCTCGCGATCCCCTCCTGCCACACCTGAAACGAGAAATACGCGTAGTCTTTGTCGTCGAGGGTTCTTCTGAATCGATCCCTTGCTTCGATGAGCCTCTCGATTCTCGGGCGGAAATGCGGCGTGCCGATACCTTCGATCGCATTGAAGAGGCGCCGACACAACGAACGGAAGGCTTCGTCGACAGCCTTCGAATCGTACGGAAACGGGTAGTCCAGCATCCACATGCCGGTCGTGTCTCCGCCGGCGAGCCCGAGGTCGTTCACCGATTTGTAGTAATCGGGCTGCGATTGCTGGTACTGATGGAAGCGTTCGTGAAGGAGGGTCATCACCCAGCGAGTCGAACGGCTCGCTTCGGTGTTTTGGGGCTGGCCGATGACGACGGTGGGAATACCGCCCACCGCAGGGAAGGTCGCCAGGACACGCGTCTTGAAAACGCGC
The DNA here is from genome assembly GCA_964645735.1 of uncultured bacterium. GTDB lineage: Bacteria > Krumholzibacteriota > Krumholzibacteriia > WVZY01 > WVZY01 > CAZYCB01. The sequence continues at coordinate 6,066 of CAZYCB010000290.1, forward strand.
TTCCTGCAGAAAACCTCCGATTGCGTGACGCTGTCGTACCCGATGGGCGTGAAGCCCTCGGTCGGTTGGGCAGGATAGAAAAGGTGCTCCGTCTCGGGCGTGACGAGGAGAACGGGAGAAGGGCCCGCGTTGAAACCCGGCCACAGGTCATCGGCGAGACGCTCAGCCACGCGCCGCGCCTCGGCGATCCGTATACGGTCCGCCTCGTCGGGAAGCGGCTGTCGCACCTGCGGAGCGGCAGCGATCAGAAGCGCCGCGAAGAGGACGACCGCCCACCTCGCGTCAGCGCCGCGTCTCCAGCCGGTCCAGCACCG
>CAZYCB010000291.1:0-3157 GCA_964645735.1 uncultured bacterium
CAAACCCCTCATGGCCCAGATTCTTGACCATCTCCCCGGGAGATTGCTTGGCTCCGTACTTCAACCAGGGCCTGGCCTTGGAGTCGTTGACGTCACTGACGTCCACCGACACCAGCCTGGCTGACTGTCCTGCCCTTATTCGGCTCGCAAAGAGGGCGGACGAGATGGTTATGGTCGATGCGCCAATGTGGGTGCCGATCTCCAGCACAGACGAAGGCCTGAGCGCGCCGATCAAAAAGTAGATCGCCTTTCGATCGCCGAGATTGACACCCCCGGTTCCCTCTGGAACGGCGAAGGGAACGATCCGTTCGTTGGACTCCCGCCACAGCTTCTCGACGTCGCTGGATTCCAGCAGATCTGTCAGGTTCGTTTCGCCCACGAATCTCAGCTTCCTCGCATCGCACGCCAAGGGTTGAATCGCCATCAGCTTTTTCTTGTGGCGAAGGACACGGAGTGGCCTTTTCAGCGACGATGGCATCGCGTCGGTCAACAGTTGTTTGACATTCATCATGAGTCTCCGTTTGAATCTCTAGTTGAACCCCATCCCGGTATCGATGAGAGCCGAACGGTCGGTCCCATTCACGAGGTAGCTCTGGACGTGGTAGCGCTCCTCGATCGCGAACGTGCCGGGAGCGATCTCAGCGATGCGAAACCATTCGTCCCTGGCGGTCATCCCTCGCCTCCGATCGACTCCTCCAAATGGATTTTCCGCTTTTCGTATTCCTTGAGGAGATCCTCGTAACAGCCTTTTACAGCACCAACATACTCGGGAGGACATATCCCCTTCCTCGTGAAGAGCCCCTTCGCAACCTGCCGCGCGACGATGGTGCAGGTGTACCCCGTGGTGCGCGCCATCGACGTGGTTTGCGTGTCGCGGTCGAACTGGTCGAGCAGGTGGCAAGCGTAGCGGAGCCGCTTCCCGCTCTTCTCCCCGGTGATCACCACCTGCATCGCCGTGACGTCCTCCTCGCCTTCCTTGAGACGCCACTGATCGAAGATGAGTTTCGACGTGATCGCGATGGGTTTGACCTGCTGTCCATCCACGGCAACGGGCGTCGCGCTGAAAAAGCCGCTCTCGCGAAACACGCGCATGAGTTCGGCGTGCCCGGGGTAGCGGAGCGTCTTTTCCTTCATGAACGGGGCCTTCATCGTCTTGCGGAGCGTTCGAAGGCCGTCCGTATTGAACGCCTCGAGCGTTCCCAGCCCGGGAAACTCGATCGCCTCGACTTCGGACAGCGCCGGGCGAACGACCTCGCGCCCGCCATCCACGTACCGCGCCGGCCGCGTGTATTCCTCGAGCACATCGATGGGAGAGAACACGCTCCTGTACTCGTACGGCCAGTGTCGCACGCGCGGCAGCCCTCCGACGTAGCATACGAACGACTCGGTGCGATCGAGCTCCGAAGTAACCCGGCCGAGAATGATGTTGCTCAACCCCGGTGCCACACCGCAGTCGACGACAGCCGTCACGCCTTTGGCGCGCGCGCGATCGTCGAGAAGAAATGGATCCTCGGCGAAAAACGAAATATCGACGACGTTCTTCCCCGCTTCGATAATTTTCTCGAGCGTTCGGAACCCCATGAATCCCGGCACGGCGCTCACGACGAGGTCGCTCGCGGCAACATGCTCGGCAACGGCGTTCCCGTCGTTCAAGTCGGACTGAACGACCGTGACCCGCGGAGTTTTGCGGACTCTCTCGAGAGCGCTCGCGCTGGCGTCGACCGCGGTCACGCGGCATCCGGGATCTCGCGCGAGATCGTTGACGATTGCGGAGCCCACGAGACCGGTTCCAAGGACGGTGATGTGCATCGAAAACCTCCCCGAAGTTGCTTTTTCTTTGCGCGCGGCCCTGCCACGGGGCTGCGCGGTCCGTCCGACACAAAGCACAAAGCCACGGTGACGGGTGCCATTCCCTGCCCGCACGGAAGACGCAGGGAAGCACCGGCCACCGTGGCCCGCGCGCCGGCTATTGCCGGCGGTTCGATGTTTCTTACGCCGATACTCTCTCTACGCGCTTCCGTGTTGAAGCTGCTTGACCAGTTCTCCGACTACGGCCTTCGCGTCGCCGAAAAGCATGAAGGTCTTGTCCGAGAAATACAGCTCGTTGTCGATGCCGGCGAACCCCGGGTTCTTGCTTCGTTTGATCGCAAACACCGCTTTCGCTTTGTCGGCATTGATGATCGGCATCCCGTAGATCGGGCTCGTTTTGTCGTACCGCGCCGCCGGATTCACGACGTCGTTGGCGCCAACGACTAACGCAACGTCGCACTGCGGCATATCCGGATTGATCTCGTCCATTTCGACGAGGTCGTCGTACGGAATATCCGCCTCGGCGAGCAGAACATTCATATGGCCCGGCATACGCCCGGCGACCGGGTGAATGGCGAACTTGACCGTGATCCCGCGCTTCTTGAGCTGGTCATAGAGTTCGCGTACGCGGTGCTGGGCTTGGGCGACGGCCATCCCGTAACCGGGGATGATGACCACCAGACTCGCTTGTTCGAGCACCTGCACAGCGCCTTCCGCGTTCTCGGACTTGTAGACCTTCTCCTCCGCCCCGGCCTTGGCCTTCTGAACCTGACCGAACGCCCCGAAGAGCACGTTCGTGAACGAACGGTTCATCGCGCGGCACATGATGATCGACAGAATAAGACCGCTCGATCCGTCCAGAGCGCCCGCGGTGATCAAGAGTTTATTATCGAGCACGAAGCCCATGGCAACCGCCGAGAGGCCCGCGTACGAGTTCAAGATCGAGATCACTGTCGGCATATCGGCTCCGCCGATCGGAATCACGAGGAGCACGCCGAAGAGCAGCGCCAGAAAGATAATCACCGGGAAAATCGCGGCCGCGTAAGGCCCGGTGGGCTGTGCGATGATGAAAACCCCCAGAAGCACCGCCACCACGAGGAGTCCGATGTTGACGATGTTCTGCCCCTTGTACGTGACCGGGCGCTGGGGAATCCACTTGATCTCTTGGAGTTTCCCCGCCGCCATCAAACTCCCGGTGAGCGTGAGAAACCCGAGTATGATCTCCGCCACGATGGCGGTTATGCGGAATGTCGTGAGCCGTTCGGGTTCATGGTTCAGCCACAGATAGAATTCCGCCGTCCCCACGAGTCCCGCCGCGAGACCGCCGAACGCGTGCGAGAGGGCGGTT
>CAZYCB010000292.1:0-5411 GCA_964645735.1 uncultured bacterium
CCACAGCCAGAGGGTGTCCGAGTCCGGGGACTCGGTTTGGGACCTCACAACGCAGTCGGCATTCCTAGCGGCGAGCGGCGTGTACATGGTGAGAATCAGCGATGGGGGCGATGTCGTGGTCAAGACGGTATCGCTCGTCCGCTGACGGCGGGCGATCGGGAGCGGTTTTTGCTTTTCTCCCGCGAGTGTCTTCGCAAGACTCCGACGAAAAGGGAAACACAGGGGCGGCCATGGCAAAACGAGTGATCGTCATCGGCGCCGGCGAGGCCGGCCGAATGGTCGTCCGGGAGATCGACGCCGCCGAGACGAGCGGGGTCGAGGTCGTGGGTTATCTCGACGACGACCCCGGACTTCACGGCAAGGTTTTCGAAGGCCGTCCGGTGCTGGGGGTGTGCGATTCGCTCGTCGAGGTGGCGCCCTCCGAACGGGTCGAGCAGGCGATCGTCGCCGTTCCCACCGGTTCGCGCGAGTTCGTCCGGCGCGTGATCGCCCTCTGCCGCGATGCGGGAATATCGTGCAAGATCGTGCCCGGCGTGATCGAGATCATCAAAGGTCCCGTCCGCCTCGAGCAGGTCCGGGATGTCCATCCCGAGGACCTTCTCGGCAGGGAGATGGCCGAGTTCGACGAAGCGGCGCTGAGAGAGGGGCTCTCCGGCCGGAGGATCATGGTGACGGGCGCCGGAGGTTCGATCGGCGGGGAGCTCTGCCGCCAGATCGGCCGTCTCGATCTCGCCGAGCTCGACCTGCTCGGGAGGGGCGAGAACCAGATTTTCGAGATCGAACACGAAATACGAACGCTCTATCCATCGCTCAAAGTAGAGGCGATCATCGCGGACATCCGCCGCGAGAAAGAAATCGCCCGCCTCGTCGCTCGTCTCAAGCCGGACTACATCTACCACACGGCGGCGCACAAGCACGTTCACTACATGGAGGCCTTCCCCGAGGAGGCGGTGGCGAACAACGTCTTCGGTACGGACAATCTGATCCGGGCCGCCGAGGAAAGCGGCGTCGGGCGTTTGGTCATGATATCGACGGACAAAGCGGTGAGACCCGAAGGCGTCATGGGCGCGACGAAGCGCCTGGCGGAGTTTTTGATGAGCGATTACTCGAGACGCCTCGAAACTCCGCGTCTTCTCACCGTCCGTTTCGGAAACGTCCTCGGAAGCCGGGGAAGCGTCGTTCCCCTCTTCATCGACCAGATCCGGTCGGGCGGTCCCGTCACGGTGAGCGATGCCGAGGCGACTCGGTTTTTCATGTCGGTGAGGGAGGCCTGCATGCTCGTCGTGCAGGCATCGCTCATGGGAAACGGGGGAGAGATCTTCGTTCTTCGCATGGGGACTCCCGTCAAGATCATGGACATGGCGAAGGATCTCATCGCTCTGCACGGTCTCAGGCCTGGCGTCGACATCGATATCCAAATCGCGGGCTTGAGGCCCGGCGAGAAGCTCCACGAAGACCTCGTCGTCGAAGGAGAAGAGGTGACGGCGTCGCCGCACGAGCGCATCCTCGTCGCGCGGCCGTCGCTGCCGGCGGAGTGGAACCGCGACGTGGTGTTCCGGAGGCTGGAGCATCTCGTCGACGAGGGGGATGCGGCCGGGATTCGGCGTTACATGGGAGAGATCATACCGGATGCCCGTCTCGGGAAAGGCCCGAACGCGGAGTCTTCGCGAGGTCGCCGGTGGAAAGGGGGGGCGCAGTGACGGCGAAAAAACGCGACCTGCCGGCAATCGAGGGCGGAGCTCCCGTCACGGATACGGTGATTCCGTTCTTCCGGCCCTCTATCGACGAGGCGGACGTCGCGTCCGTTTCCGAAACCGTCCGCTCCGGATGGCTGACGCTCGGGCCCGTTTCCGACAAACTGGAGGCGGAGATCGGGCGCTACCTCGGCGCCGCCCACGTCGTCGCGGTCAGTTCGTGCAGTGCTGCGATGTTCCTCGCCTTGAAGGCGATGGGCATCGGGGAAACCGATGAAGTTGTCACTTCGGCCCTCACGTTCGCGTCGACGGTTCACGGAATCGTCCACGCGGGCGCGAGGCCCGTTCTTGCGGACATCGACCCGGAGACCTTCTGCGTGTCCCCGGAAGAAATCGAGAAGAAGATCACGCCGAACACAAAAGCGCTCGTTCCCGTTCACTTCGGCGGACAGGCGTGCCGCATCGACGAGATCCTCGAGCTGGCGGGGGCGAAGGGGCTACGCGTCCTCGAGGACGCCGCGCACAGCTTCGGCGCGTCGGCAGAGGGGCGGAGGATCGGTTCGTTCGGCGATGCGACCGCGTTCAGCTTCTACGCGACGAAGAACATCACGACCGGCGAAGGCGGCTGTCTCGTGACGGGCGACGAGGCGCTTGCCGACAAGGTGCGGCTCCTGTCGTACCACGGCATGTCGCACGACAGCTGGGCTCGCTACGCCGACAGGGGTTCGTGGTACTACGAGGTGACGGTTCCGGGCTACAAGGCGAACATGAGCGATGTGCTCTCATCGCTGGGGCTCTCGCAGCTCCGCAAGGTGGATAGGATGCTCGCGCGGCGCCAGGAGATCGCGGAGCGTTTCAACGAGCGCCTATCGGGTTCGCCGTTCTTCGAGCTGCCCCGCGTCCACCCCGGAAACGAGCACACGTGGCATCTCTACGTTATACGTCTCAGGCTCGACACCCTCGAAATCGACAGGGACGCCTTCATACGCGCGCTCGCGGCGGAGAACATCGGCTGCTCCGTGCACTTCATACCGATCTACAAACACCCGTTCTTCGGGCCGTACGCGCGGCGCGAGGATTCGTTCCCTGTCTGCGACGATTACTTCTCCAGGTGCATCTCGCTTCCGCTCTTTCCGTCGATGCGCGACGGCGAGGTGGACGACGTGGTTCGAGCGCTCGAGAGGATCGCGGCGTACTACGCCAGGGACTGACGCGAACGGATTGACGTCAATACACCGATGCGAATAGAAACTGCCGATCGATTCTCAGCCGCCCTCGACGAGCTCGCCCGCCACTCCCAGGACGCGACCTTCTATCACACGGGCACGTGGATCGAGAGCCTCGCGCGGGCTTTCCCTTCGATGAGGTTCCGGTGTCTCACGGCGAGAAACGGCTCGGAGACCGCCGGGTATCTGCCGTATTTCGAGCTGAAGAAAGGTCCCTTCACGGCCTTCTGGTCGCTCCCGTTCGGAACGTACGGGGGGCCGGTGTCGATGGGCGACGAGGACGTGCGCCGCGCGCTCGTCGATGCCTACGCGGCGCTCAAGAAGCGGCGCGGCATCCTGGAGGTGGGGCTGGTGGATTTTTCGAATCGCGTGTCGCATCGCGCGCTTCGCGAGGAGAATGCCACAACTCACCTCATCGATCTCAAGGGGAGTTTCGAAGAGGTGTGGGACCGCGCGTTCGAGAAGAGCAAGAGGCGGCAGACGCGGAAGGCGCTGCGGGAAGGGCTCACGGTCACGGAGGCGTGCTCTCCGGAGGAGACCTCGAGATACTACGACATCTACGTTCAGAGGGTCGAAAGGTGGAACGAAGGTTTCCGATACCCCGAGCGGCTCTTCACCGAGCTTTGCGCCGCGGGCGGCGGCGCGGTGAGGCTCTTTGTCGCGAAGCTCGGGAGCGAGCTTCTCGGGGGGCATCTGAATTTCTATTTCAAGGATGCCGTCATCGCGTGGAACGGCGTGGTTCGCGATACGGCGGACGGGACTCAGGCGAGCACGCTCCTCTACAGCGAGTGCCTTCGGCACGCCTGCGAGAACGGGTACCGGTCGTACAACCTCGGTGGTAGTCTCGGAAAGCAGTCTCTGGTAGATTACAAGGAGTCGCTCGGCGGCGTGCCTTACACGTACAGAACGGTTTTGTGGCGCTCGGCGGCGGGAAGCGCGGCCCGGACGATCCGGACCCTGATATCGAGATACTGATCCATGCAAGACGACACCGTGATGGGCAGAGGAGAGTCGAGGTTCGTCTCCAACACGGTCGCCCTCGTTTTTCAGACGGTGGCGGCCACGCTGCTCACGCTTCTCCAGATCAAGCTCCTCTCCAATTTCCTGCCGAAAGAATCGTTCGGTTTGCTCGCCTCGTTGCGGGGCCTCTCGCTTCTCATCGCGACGCTCGCCGCGCACGGGCTGCCGCTCGTTCTCGTACGCTTCATCCCCGCGCATGAGGCGAGACGCGAGAACAGAGAGTCGCTTCGTCTCGCTTCGGCGTGCGTCGCCCTCTCTATCGGGGGGCTCGCCGTGGTCATCGCCGTGGCGCAGGCGGCGGGACGCTGGGTCTTCGCGTTCGTTCCGGCCGGCGAGCTCGGTGCGGACCTCTATCTCTGGTTCTACGTCACCACGCTCGGCGTAATGCTCAAGCTCCTTCTCTACGGCGGGTTGAACGGGTCGAGGCGGCTCGGCGCCCAGGTGCTCCTCGAAACGCTCTCCCTCCTCGCCGTTCTCGTCTGGCTCGTCGTCGACAGGCGGGACCTCACGCTTCCACTCGTCTTTCGCATTCTCGGCGTCGTGAATCTCGCGACCGTCTGCGTGGGATTTCCGCTGTTCTTCGCGAGGCTCAAGGGAGCGTCGGCGCCGAAGAGCGCGGATGGAGGCGATGCCGGCACCGGGTACCGGAAGGGGTACGCGAGCTATCTCGTGTGGGCTGCGGGCTTGAGTTTCGTCGCGCTCGCCTTCAGCGACGCCGACCGGTATCTTCTCGCCCAGGTGCTCACTCTCGAGCTCCTCGCCGCTTTTCACATCGGCGCACGAGTGGCTCACCTGGCGAACCGGCTTCTCGGCGTGGCCAACCTCGCGTTCCAGCCCGAGATCACGCGCCTCGATGCGGAGGGACGCGACGAGCGCGTCGTGCAGTCGACGCGGATCTTCTTCAAGTTCAACTCGGTCTTCGCCGTTCTGATGACGGCGTTCATTGTCATTTTCGCCCGCGACATGATCGTTCTCGTTTCGAGCGAGGCGTACACGTCAGCCGTGCCTCTTCTCGTGATCCTTGCGTTCTCTCTGCCGCTCACCACGATGACCGCGCCGGTTACGACGGTCATGAAAGCTCTCGATCAAGTGCGCGCGGCCCTCGTGTGCGACGTGGTGTGGGTCGTGTGCTACGTCGGACTCATTCTGGCGCTGGCGCCTTCACTCGGGCTCGTCGGTGTGGGGTGCGCCCAGCTCGTCGCGTGCGCGGCGCAGCTCTTGCTCGCGCTCGGGCTCTCGCGTGTGGCCATCGGTACGCGCTACGTGCTTTGCCTCGCGTGGAAACTCGCCGCATCCGGTGTGGCGGCCTTCGCGCCGGCGCTCGCTTTCGAGATTTTCGCCGTTTACGGCCACTCTGCCGCGCTCCGCAGCCATGCGATCGCGTCGATCGGCGTGAAAGCGGTTCTCTTCTTACTTGGCGCGGTGCTTTTCAGGCGGCTCGTCCGCGCTCTCGGCGTGTTCGATTCCGGCG
>CAZYCB010000293.1:0-1762 GCA_964645735.1 uncultured bacterium
CCTGGATCGGTACGAGGTGGACTACGAGAGAGTGATCAGCGACAATTAAAACTCCCACTGGGCGGCGATTGAAATTCCCGGATTTCGGGGCGTTGGTAGACTGTCCAAGTCTTTGATCTAAGGAGGCTTGGATGGTTACCGATCAGCAGGTGAGGAGACTGATGTCGTTGACTCAGAAAGAGAAGACTTTTGGCTCGGCCGCCGCCAAGGCGGGGATGGACGAGAAGACGGCGCGCAAGTATCGGCATCTGGGCCGGTTGCCGAGCGAACTGAGAGAAGCCCACACGTGGCGAACGCGGGAGGACCCGTTTGAAGCGGTGTGGGCAGAGGTTCGCGAAAAACTCACGGTCAATCCGGGCCTCGAAGCGAAGACACTTTTTGAGGATCTCAAGCGTCACCACGGGAGCCGGTTCCAGGACGGGCAGTTGCGCACGCTCCAGCGGCGCATCAAACAGTGGCGGGCCCTCGAGGGGCCGCCCAAAGAGGTTTTCTTTGCCCAAGAGCATCGGCCGGGGGAGCTTTGTCAAAGCGATTTCACGTACATGAACACGCTGGGGGTGACGATCGGGCGGCAGCCATTCGACCACATTTTCTACCACTTCACGCTGTCGTACTCGAACTGGGAGACAGGGCGGGTGTGCGTATCGGAGAGCTTTGAGAGTATTAGCGAGGGACTTCAGGCGGCGCTCTGGGAGTTGGGGGGAGTTCCGCGGATCCATCGGACCGACCGGCTTTCGACGGCGATCAAGAAGACGCGGGATCCGGACGAGTTTACCCACCGATACCGGGCGCTGCTTCGGCACTACGGCTTGGAGGGGGCGAAGACCAACCGGGCGAGCCCGAACGAGAACGGCGATGTGGAACAACGGCACAACCGGTTCAAGAAAGCCATCGATCAAGCGTTGATGCTGCGAGGGAGTCGGGATTTTGAGCGTCGATCGGAGTATGAGGCGTTTGTGCGACAGGTGCTCGATGAGCTCAACCGCTCGCGACGGGACCGGTTCGCCGAGGATATCCGGGTGCTCCAGCGGTTGCCGGGCTCTTGGCTGGAGAGCAGCAAGCGGCTTCGCGTCCGCGTGCGCTCGTCGAGCACGATCATGGTCGACCGGAACGTGTACTCGGTGGACAGCCGCTTGATCGGCGAGGCGGTAGAGGCCCGGCTCTTCGCAGAGACCCTGGAGATCTGGTACGGGCAATCCCGGGTGGAGCAATGCCCTCGACTTCGGGGCCGCGGGCGGCACCGGGTCAACTACCGGCACATCATCGACTGGCTCGTTCGCAAACCCGGGGCGTTTGAGCATTACATCTATCGGGACGATCTCTTTCCGACGAGTCGTTTTCGAATGGCGTACGACTGGCTCCGGTGCCACCGTCCCCAAGGGGCGGTTCGGGAGTATCTCTCGATCCTCGAGCTTGCCGCCCACGAGAGCGAGACGCGAGTCGACGAGGCGCTGGGTGCACAAATCGCGATGGGCAAACCCATGGACGCCGAGGTTATCGAAGAAATGGTTCGGTCGCAGCGGACGCCGGAGCCAATACGCGACGTCGTGATCGACGCAGTGGACCTCGGCGTCTACGACGAACTTCTCGGGGAGGCGGTGGAGCGATGAAGGCGCAGCAAAAGAATACGCTTCTCGAAGTCCTCAAGGAGCTCCATCTGCCGACCGTGAGAACCTGTTATGAGGAGGAAGCCAATCGCAGCCGGCGCGAGAGTCTCAGTTACGAGCAGTACCTCTTCGAAGTGATGAGCGCCGAACAGGAG
>CAZYCB010000294.1:0-5215 GCA_964645735.1 uncultured bacterium
TCGAAGCGTTATCGACCTGCGAAAGAGACTCATCTTCCGGGGCATTCGAAGGGTCAATCTGTTCGTACCTTCGATGATCATCGTCTGCGACGTCCCCGAGTCGATCGCCCTCGATACCGTCGTCGATGATCCCCGCTTCTCCCTCACCGCTGAAGCCGATGCGGATATCCGGGCCTCCGCTCCCGGTGCGGACGATCTTCGTTTCGTCAGAATGTGCTACGAACGCGCGCGCGAGCTGTCCAAGGGGGCGGCCCCGTACACGGGGAACGACGGATTCGGCGACGTGGTTCGGGTCGTGCCTCGCGAGCTCGTCGACGAGTCCAAGGCCAGGGCGAAAATGTTCGCCGCTCCCGGCGCCGTCGAACTGCGGGGCATCCAGCAGAACTCGGAGATTCTGATGGGCGACGTGCTCCTGCGTGTCGTCCTTCCGGAGAGCGACAGTCACGACGAGGACTGGACCGATGAGGGGCTGGCGGCCGCGACGGCCGGGGCCTACGCGGCCGTGCTGGACTACCAGACGAAGTTTCCCAACATGGATTTGCACTTCGTTCTCACCAACGAGCCCCGTGTCGCGACGGCGATCGAACCCATACAAACGGTGATGGGAGACCATTCCCGGTGGATCGCGGACGTCATGGCCCGCCTGGGGATGACCTTTGGAGACGCAGCGATCATGGCCCACGAGTACAACAACCAGGGACGGAGCGCCTACGGCACGGACTGGGTGTTCACCGCTTTCGTCGCCTGCAGCGAGAACGCCTTGAACCACCGCTTCGCCGATCAGTATTACACCGCCTACGCGTTCTTGGGGGGCCCATACCTCGTCATCCCCCATCCGGCGGGTGACAACCCGTATTCGATCGATCCGTCTCTGGCGTTCTCGACAGTGTTTCAGCACGAGATGTCGCACATCTTCTGGGCGCTCGACGAGTATCCCGGGCCGCTGAACGGGAGCACCTGCGCGGACCGAAGCGGATACCTCGCCTACGAGAACAAGAACAAGGTCGACCAGCTGCTCGACGGAAGCACGCGGGGTTGTCCCGGCTGGGAAACCCAGCTGTGCATCATGTGGCGGGCCAAGGAGGATCTCGGCCGGCCGGTGTGCAAGTTCACGGAAGGTCAGCTCGGAGTGGTCGACGACAGCCCGAAGAACGATATCCCGGACGTCTTCGACGCACCGCCTCTGGTGCAGTTCGCCGATGCCGCCACAGAAACCATCGATAGCCCCGATGTGACGGTAAAGATGAAAGCGGTTTCGCAGGCGGTGGCGAACCGCAATCCATACCAGGCGCCGGAGGACCGGGTGAGCTACGCCCCGCGGCTCAGGGACGCCACGGTGAGCATCAACGGCGCCGGTGCGATTCACCTGACGCCGCTCGACGGCAGATGGGACGAGCTGGAAGAAGATCTCTCGATTTCGGTGAAAGGGATATCCGTCGGAACGACCGAGTTCGTCGTGGTGGCGAGAAACGATCCCGGCAGATCCTCGGTCAAGACGGTTAAGAAAATCTACTTTCTGGGGATCCGATTCGCGCTCTTCGACATCGATCCTTTCGAGGACGGCATACACCTGTCCTGGAAAACGGTGGGGGAGGATTTCGAGGTGAGACTCGATCTCCACCGCATCGACACGTCGGCGGGTTATCCCGACACGACCCTCTTGGTATCCGGCATCCGGGAGACGCTGGAGTCGAACGAGATGTTCCACTACTACGATTACACGGACGGGGACGTCACAGCCGGGCGTTCGTACCGGTATTTCGTGAGGGGATACTTCGACGTCGTCTACCCCGACACCACGGTGGAGTACCGGACGACATCCGACACGTTCGAGACCCAGGGGATGTTCCCGATATCGTCCGGTGCGCTCGCCTCCTTCGTCTCGCCGAACCCGTTCAGCGGGAAGACACAGATCTCCATCCGCGTTCCCGAAACCACGAGCGCGGGGCAGAGCGGGTCCGCGGCATCCGCGAGCGGCGCCAGCGTGCGCCGGACTCCGGTCAGCATCGTCGTGTACGACGTGGCGGGGCGGCCCGTGAAAACGATCTACGACGGCCAGCTTTATGCGGGCGTGAAGACGTTCGAATGGGATAGTACCAACGCCGACAACGCTCAGGTGCCTTCGGGCGTTTATTTCCTGCGGACACAAGCGGGCTCCGCCACCGATGTGAGGAAGGTGGTGGTGGTTCGCTAGCGCGCCAGGGCCGCGCTCCCCACAGCCATGAATCGCCGTCTCTCCAAGGTCCGGTACAAGAAAGACATTCTCGAGACGATCGGTCGAACGCCGCTCGTCGCCGCGGTCCGGGGATTCAGAACGGTTTTCACCATGCCCGACAAGATGAGCGAGGAGAAGATCCGCCTGCTGAAATCTTTGGGTGCCGAAGTCGTCACGTGTCCGACAGCCGTTCCTCCCGAGTCCGAAGAGAGCTACTACTCGGTTGCCAGGCGCATCGTCGAGACGACGCCGAACGCGGTTCTCGCCAACCAGTACTTCAACCCCCTCAACCCCGAAGCGCACTACAGGAGTACGGGACCCGAGATCTGGGAGGATACGGCAGGCGAAGTGGACTGCTTCGTCGCGGGAATCGGGACGGGCGGAACGATCAGCGGCGTCGGCCGCTACCTCAAGGAAAAGAATCCCGCCGTTAGAATCGTGGGTATCGATACGGAGGGGAGCATCATCCGCGAGTATTTCTACACGCGGCGGATGACCGAGGGACATCCGTACTTGGTCGAAGGAATCGGAGAGGATATCATACCGGAGACCTTCCAGATGGAACACGTCGACGAGGTCATCACGGTATCGGACAAGGATGCGTTCCGCACGGCGCGCAGACTGGCGCGGGAGGAGGGGATATTGGTGGGAGGGTCGAGCGGTGCCGCCGTTTTCGGAGCGCTGCAAGCGGCCAAGGATCTGGACGAGGACAAGATTGTCGTTGTGCTCTTGCCGGATACGGGGGAGCGGTACCTTTCCAAGCTCCACTCGGACGAATGGATGCGGGAACACGGTATGTTCGACAAGGACGCTTTCTCGAGTTGAGCCCGGAGGACGCGGCGGTTTTCGCGGCGGCGGCGAAATTTCGAGGGAGAGAGAAAACACACGGAGGATTGCAATGGGCTTTTCGACGGACGCCGTTCACGGCGGACAGGAAGCAGAACCGGTCACGGGCGCCATCATGACCCCCATCTTCCAGACGTCGACGTACAAACAGGACGGTCTGGGCAGGCACAAGGGGTACGAGTATTCGAGGACGCACAATCCCACGCGCGCGGCTCTCGAGAAAAACATCGCCGTCCTGGAAAAGGCGAATTTCGGCGTGGCTTTCGCGTCGGGGATGTCAGCGATTTCGGCCGTGATGCATCTCTTCGACGAGGGCGATGAGATCGTGATCACCGAGAACGTGTACGGGGGCACGTACCGTCTCGCGGAACGAGTGCTCCGCAGGCATGGGCTTCGCTTCGCGTTCGTCGACACGACGAGTCTCTCCGCCGTCGAAGCGAGCTTCACACCGAAAACGAAACTCCTTTTCGTCGAGACTCCTACGAATCCGCTCCTTCGCGTGACCGACATCCACGCTGTTTGCGCCGCCGCCCACGCGCGCGGCGTGCTCGTCACGGTGGACAACACGTTCATGAGTCCCTATTTCCAGAATCCCCTCGAGCTCGGCGCGGACATCGTCGTTCACAGCTCGACGAAGTTCCTCAACGGTCACAGCGACATGGTTGGCGGCATCGTCGTGACGAACGATCCGGATATCGCCGAGAGAGTCAGTTTCGTGCAAAACGCCGTCGGAGCGGTGCCGGGACCGTTCGACTGCTGGCTCGCGCTCCGCGGCACGAAGACGCTCGCGCTGCGCATGCGTCAGCACGACGCCAACGCGAGACACCTAGCGCTCTATCTTTCCCGACACCCCGCCGTGAAGAAGATCTATTACCCCGGCCTCGAGGATCACCCCGAACACGAACTCGCCAAGAGACAGGCGCGAGGATTCGGAGGGATCGTCTCCATCGACGTGGGCAGTCTCGACCGCGCGCGGCACGTTCTTGAAAACGTCCGTCTCTTCACGCTCGCCGAGAGTCTCGGAGGCGTGGAGAGCCTCATCTGTCACCCGGCGACGATGACGCACGCGAGCGTTCCAGAAGATTTTCGCAAGCGACTCGGAATCACAGAAGGTCTCGTGCGTTTGTCCGTCGGCATCGAAGACGTCGAAGATCTGGAGGCGGATCTCTCTCGCGCTCTCGCGTCGTGATCGCGCGATCCCACCGGCACGAAACGAACACGGCGTGTCGATGCGGCCACTTCGTGCGCGCTGCGTTCTCTCGACACGGCGATATCAACGCGCCGAACGATTGCAAACGTCATATGACTTGCGCGTCGAGCGGACACGTGATATATTGTCGAATGTTGCTGCCTTCTCGCTGCTTTTTTTGCTGGCTTGCATTTTGTGCTTGACGGAATTCTCAAGATGCCGTAATTTTGCCCAAGATATTGTGTAGCGTCTTCACTCAAGCACAGCATCATGTGGCTCCCCAATTGGTGACAAATGGCCGTTTTGGACCGCCAGTCTGGAGGAGAGAGACATGGGTAAGCCGGAAAAAATGGATGTACTCGCGAAGGATCGGGAGTACGTCAAATATCATCAGTTACTGAGGCGGGCAGGGGCGGAGGGTCGCTTGGGCGGGAAGTATACGTGCAAGCTCTGCGGCATGAACTTCCACACGCAACAGCAGGCGGATGAGTGCTGCAAGATTCCAGTCTCGTGAGAATCGGGTGAGCGACGATGCCGGGCACGAAGACGAATACGATCAATCAGTACTGCTCGGTGTGCAAAGAGCACTTCGACATGGAAGTGGTGAAGCAGGGGAGCAGTAAGGGCGTCATATGGCTGAAGTGTCCAGGGTGCCAGGGGTTCCTCCCGCACATGCCGGACGACGAGGACGAGTTCGGCGGCGATCAGACCCACGAGGGCGCGGCGAAGGAAATGGCCCTCGAAGACCTGGACGTCGAGAACGCCAAGGAGTACTCCGAGGATCACGAGTACACCGTCGGTGACGTGATCCACCACCGCTCGTGGAACGACTTTGGAAAGGTCCTTTCGAAAGAAAGGCTCCCGGGAAACCGCAGAACGATTTGCGTGCAATTCTTGCGTCAAGGCAAGGTGCAACTTCTCGAAGGAGTGATTTAGAAGCGATTTACGGGAAACTGCTCCAGGTG
>CAZYCB010000295.1:0-1712 GCA_964645735.1 uncultured bacterium
AGGGATACGACGCGATCGATCGTCACGTTCAACGACAGCCCCGACGTGGGTTTCGACGCGAGCATCAACCCGTACCGCGGCTGCGAGCACGGATGCGCGTACTGCTACGCCCGACCCTATCACGAGTACCTCGGCTTTTCCGCCGGACTCGATTTCGAAACGAAGATACTGGTGAAAGAGCGCGCTCCGGAGCTGCTCCGTAAACAGCTCCTCTCTCCCCGCTGGACGCCGCGGCCGCTCGGCATGAGCGGCGTCACGGATCCCTACCAGCCGATCGAACGGCATCTGAAGCTCACACGGGCGTGCGTGGCCGTCCTCGCGGAGTTTCGCAATCCCGTCACCATCGTGACGAAGAACCATCTCGTCATGCGCGACATAGATCTGCTTTCGGAACTCGCCCGAGTTCATGCGGCGTTCGTGATGATCTCTTTTTCGACCATCACAAACGATCTCGCCCGCATACTCGAACCCCGCACATCCTCGCCCGCCCTGCGTCTCGAGGCCATCGAGGCTCTGAGCGCCGCGGGCATCCCGGTCGGCGTGTTCGCGGCGCCGATCATCCCGGGTCTGACCGATCACGAGGTGCCGGCGATCGTGGAGCGCGCGGCGCGCTCCGGCGCCCGCTTCGCCGCGTTTCACCTCGTCCGCCTCCCCCACGGCGTCGGAGAGCTCTTCGAGGAGTGGCTCGAACGCCATCTCCCCGAGAGAAAGACCAAGGTCCTCAATAGAATTCGAGAGACGCGGCGGGGAAAACTGGACGACTCTCGGTACTGCGCGCGTTTTCGCGGCGAGGGGAAATTCGCCGAACAGATCGCGGGGCTTTTCGATGCGGCCTGCCGGAAAGCGGGTATTGGAGAGGATTGTCCGGAGCTTTCAACGGCGGCGTTCCGCCGGCCTCCGAAAGGGCAGCTGTCTCTGTTTTGACGTGACGGGGCAGCAGTTGAACGCCGCGTTGATGCGGTTCAGATGAAGCACGCTTCCACTGCAGCTCCCCATTTCGCCAAGACGACTCTGTGGGCCGATCATTCCTCCAGGAGCTTCTCGAAGGTAGCGAGCGACGTCCGCGCCGTGATCGTGTACCGCCGGATCTCCAGCCGGTCCCAGGGGACTTTCCGACCCGGCGGTCTTCGTGCGATGGCCGAGCTGTCGCTCGGCGCCACCGCGGCGCTCGCTCTCGCCGCACTCCACGTATTCTCCACGGATTCCGCGGCCGTATCGGCCCACGAAGCCCAGCCGAGACGCCTGTTTTTCCCTGGGCCGAGCGTGCAAAGAGCCGTGTACCCTGCCGACACCGCGATGCTGTCCAGCGCGGCCTCGCCAAAACCGTAGGGCCACGCCAGACAATTCACCTCGCCTCCCACGCGCCGCTCGATCAGCTCGCGTGACGTGACGAGGTCCTCGTACACGCACTCCTCCCACGAACGGGCACCGGGGAACTCGAAGAGTCCATGCTTCGCCGCCACGAAAATGGGGAAAGTCCCCTCGCTGGTCTTCACCTTCCTGTGGAGGTCGTGCGAGTGGGACTGTATCGAGAACACGCCGGTCTCGCGCAGCCGGCGAAGATCATCCCAACCGACGCAATCCACGCGATCCCATTTCCGTCCGACCTCGGAGGTCACCACGAACAGAGTCGCCTTGAATCCGTATTTACGGAGAATCGGAAACGCGTAATCGACGACGCTCCGGTCGCCGTCGTCGAACGTGATCACCAC
>CAZYCB010000296.1:0-3376 GCA_964645735.1 uncultured bacterium
CCATCAAACCCCCAGATAGAGACGGGGACTGAGAGTGTTTGAGTCCGACTTCCGAGCAACAGCACGGAGTCGACACGATCTCAGAAGATGACGCGACAAAAGAACGAAAACACTCTCAGTCCCCAACAAAGACGGAACGAAGAAGGGGAGAGCGAGAATACCTTCTCTCCCCAACGCAAACTGGTAAGGAGAACAGACGGTATCGGCAGGCCTGTAGCTCAATTGGTAGAGCACCGGTCTCCAAAACCGGGGGTTGCGGGTTCGATTCCTGCCGGGCCTGCCATGTCCTGCACCGCGGCGCTCGCTGCCCCACGAAAGTGTCGGTGCCCCGGGAGTGCGCCGCAAACGGTAGCTGCGAACAGTAAAGGACGTCGATGATCGAGAAAATCAAAAACTACCTGGCCGAGACGCGGGTCGAGCTCAGGAAGGTGACCTGGCCGAACAAGGGAGAGCTCAAGGATGCCACGCGTGTCGTCGTCGTTGCCTCGATCCTGTTGGCCGTTTTCATCGGGATCGTCGATCAGATCCTGAGCAGCATCATCAAGCTCGTATTTCGGTAGAGAGAGGTAATCGCTCGAGCGGATCGGGTGCCGCAGCTCATATCCGTTCCCATCATTCGTTTCACGAGGCGAGAGATCACTATGGATGACGAAAAGAAAGAAACGGAGTCCGCACAAGCCGAGAACGGCGAGGACCGTGCGGGCGAAGTCAACGCGGCGGAATCTCCGGTGAGCGAAGCCGGCGCGGTCGAAGCGGCGACGGACGTGGTCGAAGCCGCAGCAGGCGACACGCCTGCGGCCGACGAGGCGAAGGCGGAACCGGCGGTCCCCAAATCTGCGCCTGCGAAGACCGCGGCCAAGGGGAAGAAAGCGGCCGCGAAGAAGAAGGGGACGGCGGCTTCCCGCAAGAAAGAAGCGGCGGCCTAGGCTGTCGCCGAGCTGGAAGAGCGGCCCGAGAGCACGCTGCCCATGAAGTGGTACGTGATCCACACCTACTCGGGTCATGAGAACAAGGTCAAAGAGAACATTCTCAAGATGGTCAAGACGTCGACCGTAAAGGACCAGTTCGGCCGGCTGATCGTTCCCACCGAAGAGGTGGCGGAGATGAAGAAGGGAAAGAAGACGATCACCACGCGCAAGTTCTTCCCCAGCTACATTCTCATCGAGATGTTCATGAGCGAGGATTCGTGGCACCTCGTCAACGGCATTCCCGGCGTGACGAGTTTCGTCGGCACCGGCACGAAGCCGCAGCCGCTCTCCGAGGGAGAGGTGGAGCGCATCCTCGGCCGGATAAACAGGGACAGGGGAACAATCGCTCCCGAGATTCCCTTCACGCTCGGCGAGCACATTCGGATCAAGGACGGCCCGTTCAGCGATTTCACCGGCGTCGTCGACGAGATCAACGCGGAAAAGGGCAAGCTCCGCGTTCTCGTCAGTATCTTTGGCAGAGAAACCCCGGTGGAGCTCGATTTCCTCCAGGTCGAACCTATCTGAGGACCTGGCGTAACCCGGTTCGTCCGGCGGTCGGACGAGCGCAGCGGTAGATATTTGTATCACCGATATTGAACAGGAGACGATCATGGCGAAGCCCAAGAAGAAAATCATCAAGATGATCAAGCTGCAAATTCCAGGCGGGAGCGCGACTCCGGCACCGCCGGTGGGTCCGGCGCTCGGCCAGCACGGCGTGAGCATCATGGAGTTCTGCAAAGCGTTCAACGCCGCCACGCAGAAACAGATGGGCCTCGTCATTCCGGTCGTGATCACCGTGTTCTCCGACCGGTCGTTCACGTTCATCACGAAGACGCCGCCCGCTCCCGTTCTGCTCAAGCAGGCTGCAGGCCTCGCCAAGGCATCCGGAGAGCCAAACAAGAACAAGGTGGGCAAGGTGACGATGGCCCAGGTCGAGGAGATCGCGAAGACGAAGATGCCGGACCTCAATGCCACGTCGCTCGAAGCGGCGAAGTCGATGATCGAGGGGACGGCTCGAAGCATGGGGATCATCGTAGAGAAGTAATCGCAGTCCCCGGCAGACGGACAAGCGTCGGACCTTCGTGGACGCATCGGGTGTTTCCGCAACAGGTCTTTCAAGGAGCGAAGCAATGAAACGAGGCAAGAAATACAACGCGACGGCGGAGAAAGTCGATTCCCTGAAGTACTACACGCTCGAAGAGGCTGTGCCCATTCTCAAGCAGTTCGACACTGCGAAATTCGACGAGACGGTGGAGCTCTCCGCGAACCTCGGAGTGGATCCGAGGCACGCCGATCAGCAGGTGCGGGGGACCGTCGTGCTTCCCCATGGAACGGGCAAGAAGATCAGAGTGCTCGTGCTCGCACGCGGGGAGAAGGAGAAGGAGGCGTCGGAGGCCGGGGCGGATCACGTGGGAGCGGACGAGTACATCCCGAAGCTCCGCGAAGGGTGGATGGACATCGACGTCATCATCGCCACGCCGGATCTGATGGGAGAGGTCGGCAAGCTCGGACGCGTTCTCGGTCCGAAAGGGCTCATGCCGAACCCGAAGAGCGGAACGGTCACCTTCGATGTCGCCAAGGCGGTGAAGGAGGTCAAGGCGGGCAAGATCGAGTACCGCGTGGACAAGGGTTCGAACATCCACGTCCCCGTCGGAAAGATGTCCTTCAGCGCGGACCAGCTGCTCGAGAACGTGAGGGTCCTCGTGACCGAGCTGCTTCGCGTCAAGCCCGCGTCGGCCAAGGGAAAGTATCTGAAGAGTCTGAGCCTGTCGCCGACCATGGGGCCTTCGATCAAGCTCGACACACAACAAGTTATCAGTGCGGTGAGATAGGTTCTTCCAGGAGGTCTGCGCCATGGCGCGCCCAGAGAAAGTCAAACAAGTAGACGAGCTGGCGGAAGTGTTCAAAGAAGCCCGTTCCGTCGTGCTGAACGATTTTACGGGGCTGAACGTCGAGAAAATCTCTGAGCTCCGGAGATTGTGTCGTGAGAACGGTGTGGAGTTTCGCGTGGTGAAAAACACACTGGCCCGAAGGAGCATCAAAGGGACACCGGCGGAAGATTTGGAGCAGTACTTCGACGGCCCGACGGCTTTGGCGATCAGTCGCGATAGCGCGAACTTGTCCGCCAAAGTCCTGGTGAAGTTCGCCGAGGAATTCGAAGCTCCGAAACTCAAAGCGGGTGTCGTCGAGGGGAAAGTCATCGATGCCGCGGATGTGCTGGCGCTGGCGAAGCTCCCTTCGAAGGAAGAGCTGATGTCGCAGCTGCTCGGCAACATCAAGGCGCCGGGCAATCGTCTCGTGTCCGTTCTCCAGGGATCGCTGCGGAACTTCCTGTACGCGCTCAACGCTATCATCGAGAAGAAACAGTCGGAGCCTGGAAGCGCGGAGACGCACGACGTCCAAGTCGA
>CAZYCB010000297.1:0-2509 GCA_964645735.1 uncultured bacterium
TTCGAAGCTCTCGATCTGAGGCACCTCGTATCCGTTGAAAAAGAGCGCCGTCTTCTTGAGGAGAAGACGCACTTCCGCCAGCGGATGGGCCTTGATGAAATCCGTGGCCTGGCCGAACCAGTACCGCGACACTTCCGACGGCTTCATCTCGCGCCCGAAGATCCGCTCGACGCGGTTCCGCGTCGCCTCCTCCGATTCGAGCGTAATCCCCTTCGCCGGGTAGAAATACCCCGGCGCCCCATCCGAATTGCCGATGTAGAAGTTCACTCCGCTGTTCGACGTGACGAGGATGGGATCCTTCGCCGCCAGGTAGTTGTGGAGTGTCGCGGGCGCCACGGCGATCGCCGCGGCTGCGACGACGAGGAGGGCTTTCCGCACCCTTCCTTCTTCGCGCGCCACGAAGAGCACCCACACGAGGATCACGGGAATGAACACGAGGATATTCGCCCTGGCGAGCGCCGATAGACCGACGAGAAAACCGGCGAGGGCATAGGTGACGTACCCGCGCTTCTGCGGGTTTCGGAAGAGCACGTAGAGCGCCGCCATGTTGATGAGGGTGCCGAGCCACTCCATCAGCAGCTCTCCCTCGTGAAAGGTCGCGGACCCGTAGAGAACGAGCATCACGACGCCCACGAACGCGATCGACGGCCGGAAGACCCGCTTCCCTATCAGGTACGTCAAGATGACGGAGAGCGAGCCGCCCAGGATCTGCACGATGCGGACGATCGTCAAATCCCTGCCGAATATCGAATAGACCGCCGCGAGGACGTACGGGTAGAGCGGGCCCATGAAAAACGCATCCTTGCGGACGAGGTGCCCGTGCGCGATATCCTGCGCCTCCTTGTCGTAGTACTTGGAGTCCATGATGGGGACGGTGATGTGCAGTCCGCCGGAGCTCTGAATCACGTACGCAAGCTTGAGGAGAAATGCGGCGGCAAAAAGAACGTAGAGCCATTTCGTGCTCGAGTCGAGCTTCTGATCGAAACGGTCGAGCAGGGACGGTTTCTGTGCAGCGTTCTCGTTCATGACAAGGAGAAAGTTAATCCAGCGCGCCGCTTGCCCGCAAGGAAATCCCTTGACGGATTTCGCCGCCGCTCCATACGCTCCCGCGACGGAAGGTCGGAAGACTCGCAGCCGGAAAGGAGCACTGGATCGTATGACGTACCGCGACGAACTTCTCCAGCTTCTCGTCAAAAAATCTCTGAGGAGAGGCGACTTCACGCTCTCCTCGGGGCAGAAGAGCACGTACTACATAGACGGAAAGCTCACCACGCTGGACTCCCGGGGCGGGTTCCTCGTGGCGAGGATCTTCCTCGCCATGCTCGCCGACGACGTGCCCGACGCCGTCGGCGGACTCACGCTCGGGGCCGACCCCATCGTCGGATCGATGCTCGCGCTCGCCGGAATGGAGGACCTCGATCTCAAGGGGTTCATCGTGCGTAAACAGGCGAAGGAGCACGGAACGCAGTCGCTCGTCGAGGGTCGTCTCGAAAAAGGAGACCGCGTCATCGTGGTCGAGGACGTTCTCACCACGGGAGCGTCGTCGCTCAAGGCGATTCAGGCGGTTCGCGAAATCGGCTGCGAGGTGGACCGGGTTCTCGCCGTCGTCGACAGAGAGCAAGGAGCCAGGGAGAATCTCAAGAAGGCGAAGTGCCGTGCGGAAGCGATATTCTCGGTCGGCGAGCTACTCCGGGGATGATTCGGTCGTCGGCGCCGGACTGACCAGCTGTTCTTCGAACCGCCCGTTCAGCCTCCCGAACACGAAGCCGCCGGCAAGAACGAGATACGCCGCCGCCGCGGCGTAGAACACGCGCCGCACGACGGGTATCGAATCGAGCAGAGTGCCTGCTCCCCACACCGCGAAGAAAAGCAGAGCGATGAAGAAGACGGACAACACGTACTCCGTCTCCATTACCCGGATGGCGCGAACGATGCGCTTCGGATTCACGATGTCCCTGAGCCTCGTCGCGGGGGCCGCGGCGAGCATCATCACTGCAGGCAGATAGAACAAGCTCACCGTGCAGAGGAGCACGGTCAACACGGGGCTCTTTCGTATCGTGAGGAGAACGTTGGTCTCGACGCCGAGGTGCGCGACGACGAGTACACCGGCGATACCGGCGAACACGACGGAGATCTCGAGCGCCGCGGCTGCCGTTCCTGCGAGCGGCTTCGCGATTCGCTGGAACGGATCCGCGAAGAGCCCTTTGCAGAGAGACGAGCGCCTGTCGCCTCGTGAATTCGATCGGATGGTCTCGACCGCCCAGAGCGACGAGAGAAGAAACGCGGGCACGGCCGTCCACGCCGTCCAGAAAAGCCCGGTGAGCAGGGCGGCGGAAACCGCGACATAGAGCGGGCCCCGGGCGAACGGATAGGCAAAGATCGCAGCGGGATCCTCCCAGATCTGCGGCGGTTTTTCCAGGAACCTCAGGCGTTTCCACTTGGACAAAGGCAGGTTGCGTTTCGCCTCCTGGGCGACGCGCGGGTGATAGGGGCTAATGTCGAGGGCCTC
>CAZYCB010000298.1:0-4972 GCA_964645735.1 uncultured bacterium
ATCGGGCTCGACGTTCGGGACGACCAGCCCGTTGCTGCCGCTTTGAAGGATGGCGAGCCCCGCCTTCGTGCGAACGGCGAACTGGGGGTGTATCTTCGCCGAGTAGGACGCGCCGAACGAGAGAGAGGCGCCGAAATCGTCCGTTTCCGTTTCGTTCCTCAGCGGCTGGTCGATCTGCCTGTCGAGGAAGTCCCACATCTCCTGATTTTCCGCGCCTCCGAAGACGCCGATCTCAAACGTGAAGAATCGCGCTGGTATCGGCCCCGCGTACTTCCGCGGTTTGAGGATGGGTTCGGCGAACGATCGGTGAGGTGGGGTGAGGATCGTGATGCCGAGACATACAGCCGCCACTGTCACTACTATCGTCTGTAACTTCATCGGACCCTCCTTGAGTTCTTTGGTTATATTCAATAACTGTTTCTGTGTCAACTCGTTACTTGCAGCGCTCGACATCGCTTTCACGGATCGAACGGAGGCGCAACGGCGAACGGCACCGCTCCTTCCCGCTTGACACACCGATTTCACGCTGATAGAGTCTGAACGATCCGACGGAAAGGTACGCATTTTGAAGAAGTTGCTCTTTGTTTGCTCGGGAAATACGTGCCGAAGTCCGCTGGCAGAAGCGATCGCCCGAAAGTTATTTCGCGAGGGTACGTCGGAGAAGATCGACGTATCCTCCGCCGGATCCACAGCCGTCGACGGTGTGCCGGCGTCCCCCCTTGCCGTTGAAGTCGCAGGGAAGCACTCGATCGATCTCTCGCAACACAAGGCGAGGCTCCTCAGCCGGAGGTTCGTCGAGAGCGCAGATCTGATAATCGCCATGAGTTGGAAACACAGAGACACGGTCGGATTCATCGAACCCTCTGCTCTCGGACACACGTACCTGCTGACGGATTTTTGTGACGGCGAGTCCCGGGACATTCCCGATCCCATAGGGAGCTCCGTCGAAGAATACGAAGAGACGTACCGGATTCTGGAGAAGTGCATACGCGGTTTAGCCGAAAAACTCGGCTCGTTCGATGGATGGAAAGAGTGATGAAGGGGTCACCTCTACAGGAGGGTAGAAGATGCCGATAGCGAAAAGCGCGAAGATCTGGATGGACGGGAAATTCATCGACTGGGACGACGCAACGATCCATGTCTGCTCCCATGTGGTTCACTATGGCTCGGCGGTGTTCGAGGGGATGCGGTGCTACAAGACGCCCATGGGAAGCGCGGCGTTTCGTTTGGGGCCCCACGTGAAAAGGCTCTTCAATTCGGCGAAGATCTACCGCATGGACATACCCTTTACCGAGGAGAAGGTGTTTGAAGCCGTCCTGGAGACGATCCGCGTCAACAAGATGGAAGAATGCTACGTGCGGCCCATCGCCTTCCGCGGCTACTCGGAGCTCGGTGTCAACCCCTTCCCCAACCCCGTCAACGTCTGCATCATCGTCTGGAAGTGGGGGAAGTACCTCGGCGCGGATGCGATCGACGACGGCGTCGATGTGTGCGTGTCGTCGTGGACGAGGATCGCGCCGAATACGCTCCCAGCGCTCGCGAAATGCGCGGCGAACTACATGAACTCGCAGCTCATCAAGATGGAGGCGCTGGTGAACGGTTTTGTCGAGGGCATCGCTCTCGACGCCGCTGGATACGTGAGCGAGGGGAGCGGCGAGAATCTGTTCATCGTGTCCGAGGGCAAGCTCATCACGCCGCCCTTGGGCGCATGCGTGCTGCCGGGGATCACGCGGGACTGCGTGATCAAGCTCGCCTGCGACCTCGATATTCCCGTCATCGAAAAGATCATCCCGCGTGAGATGCTCTACCTTGCCGACGAAGTGTTCTTCACCGGGAGCGCCGCTGAGATCACGCCGATTCGCTCGATCGACAAGATCAAGATCGGAGCCGGCAAGTGCGGTCCCATCACCAAGGCCATCCAGAAGAGGTTCTTCGGGATTCTCTCCGGCGACGTCGAAGACAAGTGCAAGTGGCTGACCATGGTTTAGCCTTCGGGAGGATCCTGTGCCCAAGAGCGTCTACATAAGCGAAGATTTCGAGCTGCTCGAAAAAGTCGATCCCGATGTGGCGGAGGCGATAAAGAGAGAAGTGCTCCGCCAGGACGGCCAGCTGGAGATGATCGCCTCGGAGAACTTCGCGAGCCGTGCAGTGCTCGCTGCGCTCGGCAGCGTCATGCAGAACAAGTACGCCGAAGGGTACCCCGGCAAGAGGTACTACGGCGGGTGCACGGAGGTCGACAAGGTCGAGGAACTCGCCCGCGATCGGGCGAAGCAGCTCTTCTCGGCGGACCACGCCAACGTGCAGCCGCACTCGGGCACGCAGGCGAACATGAGCGCTTACTTCGCCTTCCTTCAGCACGGCGACAAGATCATGGGGCTGAGCCTGAGCCACGGCGGGCACCTGAGCCACGGCCACCCGGTGAACTTCTCCGGGATGTTCTACCAGGTCGTGCCCTACACCGTGGATCCTCAGACGAAGATGCTCAACTACGACGCGATCGAGGAGCAGGTCTTGAAGGAACGGCCCAAGCTGTTCGTCGCCGGGGCGAGCGCGTACGCGAGGGTTTGGGACTTCCCCCGTTTGAGGGCGATCTGCGACAAGGCGGGGTCTTACCTCATGATGGACATGGCCCACGTCGCGGGACTCATCGCCGCGGGGATCCATCCGAACCCTGCTCCGTACGCGGACGTCGTGACGAGCACGACTCACAAGACCCTCAGGGGTCCGAGGGGCGGGTTCATCCTGTGCAAGCAGGAGTATCAGGAGAAGGTCGACAAGTTCAACTTCCCCGGCACGCAGGGCGGGCCGTTCATGCACGCGATCGCCGCCAAAGCGGTTTGCTTTAAGGAAGCGATGGGCGAGGAGTTCAAGGCGTACCAGCGCCAGGTGGTTGCCAACGCGAAGGCGCTCGCACGGTGTTTGATGGACAAAGGGTTCGACGTCGTTTCCGGCGGCACGGATAACCATCTTTTCCTCGTCGACCTCACCAACAAGGGGCTTTCGGGCAAGAAGGCGGAAAAGGCTCTCGAAGCCGCGGGAATCACGGTGAACAAGAACACTGTCCCCTTCGATCAGAAGAGTCCCTTCGTCACGAGCGGGATCCGTGTGGGTACGCCCGCGCTCACGACGCGCGGGATGAAGGAGCCCGAGATGTCGAGGATCGCCGACATGATGTGCCGCGTCCTCGAGAACATCGAAGACGAACGGACGATCGAGAGCGTGAGACGAGAAACGAAATCCCTCTGCGAGGCGTTTCCCCTTTATGCCGAATATCGACGCTAGCAAAACAACGGTCCCGCATAGCAGCTTTCCCTCTGCCGGTTTTCGTCGAACAGTCATCGCGCGCGTCGCCGCTTCGCTCGCAGGGAAGGGGCGGCCGTTTGGTGAGCGGCGAGTTCTCGAGCACCGCCCAAGGAGGCAGGAACACCGATGAAATGTCCCGAATGCGGTCATGTGGAAGACAAGGTCGTCGATTCCCGCACTGCCAGGGACGGCGAGGCGATCAGACGGCGGCGCGAATGCCTCAGGTGCGGCAAACGCTTCACGACGTACGAGTACGTCGAAAAGGCTCCTCTCATGGTCGTCAAAAAGGACGGCAGGCGGGAGGCCTACAACCGGGAGAAGCTCCTCGCCGGTCTCCTGAAGGCGTGCGAGAAGAGACCCGTCTCCAGGGATCAGCTCGAAAAGCTCGTCGACGACGTCGAGAGCGCGACGTTCGGCAAGTTCAAGCACGAGATCCGGTCGTCCGATCTGGGAAACGAGGTGATCGATCGGCTCCATGCGCTCGATGAGGTCGCGTACGTCCGCTTCGCGTCGGTCTACCGCCAGTTCAAGGACGTCAGCCAGTTCATGAACGAGATCAAGAGCATCCTCAAGGGCAAGGACAAGGGCGCTTGAGCGGCGACCGCCCGCGCCCGGAGGGAGACGAGCAGCGGGATGACTCCGCCCGGCCGGGAGCGACGTTCTCCGGCGGGCAGGACCAGGTGAGAGGCGCCATCGATACCTCCAGACAAGAATCGGGAAGTCCCAAAGAGATGTCCTTCCTCGATCATCTCGGCGATCTCAGGAGGGTGCTCGTTCAATCCGTCGTCGTCTTCGGCGTCGTGATGGTGATCTCCTGGTTTTTCAGCGCCCAGATACTCGACATTCTCGTTCGTCCGCTTCCGGTCAAGAATCTCTATTTCAACTCTCCCATGGAAGCCTTCATGGTGAGGGTCAACATCAGCATCGCGGCGGGCTTGATGCTCGCTTTCCCGTTCATTCTGTTCCGCGTCTGGGCCTTCGTTTCCCCCGGGCTATTCGCGCACGAGAGAAGGAGGATTCTCCCGTTCGTGGTGACGAGCTCGGCGCTCTTCTATGCGGGGATCGCTTTTTGCTACATCGTTCTCATCCCCATCGCCCTCGATGTGCTCCTCAGTTTCGGGACGCCTCGCGTGAGCCCGCTCATCTCGGTGAACGCGTATTTCGGATTCGTCGCTCGCATGTGCTTCGCGTTCGGCGTGGTTTTTCAGCTTCCCGTTGCCGTGCTCATCTTGAGCGTACTGGGGATCGTTACGCCGCGCTGGCTCCTGCGCCAGTGGAGGAACAGCGTCGTTCTGATCTTTGTCGCCTCGGCGGTGCTCACGCCGACGCAAGATGCCTTGTCGATGATGGCGATGGCCATACCGGTCATGGTGCTCTACGCGGCGAGCATACTCATTGCGTTCGCCGTCGTGCGAAAAAAATCCCCGGCTTCGCGAGTTGTCGACGGGCCTTGACACTCCGGGCTCCGGGATGTACTTTGTCGCCGCACGCGCCCCGGCGTCCGCCGTCGCGGTGCGGGGAAGGAAGTCCGATTGGCGAGAAGAACCAAGATAGTGGCGAAGAAGCTCGTCGAGTTCGCTCTGAGCAAGAAGGCGGAGGACGTCGTTCTGCTCGATCTGAGGAAGATCACCACGATGACCGATTTCTTCGTCATCTGCACGGGGAGGTC
>CAZYCB010000299.1:0-4242 GCA_964645735.1 uncultured bacterium
GCGGAACGCGAGATGATCTATGCTTCGATCTTGGCGATGCACAGGGATGTTCGCGAAGTGCTCTCGCTGGTGAAGCGTGGGGCGGGCGGGAAACCGCTCGACACGATGAGGGAGGTTTTTCCGGAGAGTACGGGAGAGGTCGATGTGCAGACGCTTTCCACCCTGGAACGGACGGCGATCCGCGAGGCTCTCCGCACGACCTCTGGAAACCGAAGGAGGGCCTCCGAACTCCTGGGGATTTCCGAGAGAACGCTCTACAGGAAGATCAAAGAGTACGGTTTGCAGTGATTTATCTTTTGACGCGGGGGTCCGGAGTTGTATATACTTGAGATGGCTAGGCCTGCTGATGTTCCCCCTGGGTTCACTCGAAGCGCTGTGTCGCAAGCCGCCTCGAGCGGCTGCGAAAGCCTGAAATTGATTCGCTCCCATCCAGTCGTCATGCGTACTCGTTTCTTGAAACCCGCGTTCCTTCTCGTGCTGTGCGTGCTCGTCGCGGCGGAGGCGAATGTTGCGTCGGCGAAAAAATTCGCGGGCGACTTCATGTCGGCAGGGGGCGGTGCGAGGGCGCTCGGCATGGGAGGCGCGTTCGCCGCGGTAGCCAACGACGCTTCGACCCTGTACTGGAACCCGGCAGGGATCTCGGGGTTCGACAATCGGGAAGCGCTTCTCATGCACTCGGAGACGTTCGGGGATCTGCTCAACTACAACTTCGCCTCGTTCGTGAGTCCCGCGCCGAGCTTCGTGTCGGCTGAACGGGAGGCCTCTTTCGGTCTGGCGCTCATTCACCTGGGCGCGGACGACATCATCGTGACGAAGGATCTGCAGTACGAAGAGCGAAACGGAGTTCCGGGATTCCAACCGGAGGAGGGAGACCGGCTTCTCTACGACGCCGGGGCGCTCCCGAGAGAGGGGAACAATGACTTCGCTCTTCTGGGTTCGTTCGCACTGAAGACGGCATACGGGCGGGTGGGGGGAACGTTGAAAGTCCTGTACACCGACGCGATAGCCGGGTATTCCGCAACGGGAGTCGGGATCGATCTCGGCTTCCTTCGGCGCGACGTTTTCACGCCGCGCCTCGACGTGGGCGTGAAGCTCCAGGACATTACTGGCACGTACATCGGTTGGAGCACGGGGACGGTCGATTTCATCACGCCATCGGTCAAGCTGGGAGTTGCCTACACGATTCCTGCCCCGAGCCTGAACGCGTCGATGCTCATCGCCGCGGACGGGGACTTCTTTTTCGAGGACCGGCGGGGTGCTTCTCAGTTTTGGATCGAGCAGTTCAGCACAGATCTGCATCTCGGCGGGGAACTCAGCTTCCAGGAGAAGGTCATGGTGCGGGGTGGTGTGGATTCCGGGAACGTGACTGCCGGAGCGGGACTGCGGATCGGAATCGTCGGGCTGGACTACGCGTATCTCCACTTCCACGACGACTACTTCGAAGCCACACACCGAATATCGGCACAAGTCGAATTCTAGACCCGGATCGAGCGTTGGCAGTCTCGCGTCCTCGTCGAGAACGCGCGGCAAGGATCAGCCGCGCTTGGGTTGCTTGATTACGAGGACTTCCCCGGGATGTATCACCGACTTGGCCGACTTTCTGTTCCATGCGATCAGGTCGGCGACTCCCACGTGGAATTTCTTGCTGATGGAGTAGAGCGTGTCGCCCCTCCTGACGGTATACTTCTGCTTCGTGTATTCGTCGTCGTCGCGGGCGGATGTCTTCGTCGAGACGCGAGATACGTCGAACGATTCGGGGACGTAAATGACGAGACTCTGCTTGGGATAGATGTAGTCGCTCGTCGAGAGGTTGTTCCAGTCCCTGATCCTCTTCGCACTGGTCTGGTAGGCCTCGGCGATATGGCCGAGCGTATCGTGCTTCTTAACCGTGTGGACAACACGCTTGTGGCCGGCGGGCGCGTCGAACTTCTTCGCGTATTGGTCCATCGTCGTTTTGTCGATGCTCCGGCGTTTCTCGCGGTACTGGGGCTTGGAGCTCGCCACTTCCGTTTGAACTCCCTGCATCGGTACGATGAGCGTCCGCCCCGCGCGGATCGTGCGCGGATTCTTGATGTTGTTCAGACTCTGCAACTGGGAGACGGTCGTGTTGTAGCGAGCCGCGATCTGGGAGAGGGTCTCGCCTTTTCGGATCTGGTGCCTTCGCCACGTGACCCGCTCCTCGAGCGGAATTTCGGCCAGGCGCTGGGCGCAGAGCTCCGCTGTTCCGACGGGAACCTTGACGGAGACTTCCATCGACGGAGGCGTGCACCAACGGAGAACGCTGGGATTGAGCTCCACGACATGGTCTGCCGAGGTGCCGCAGAATTCCGCGATGAGCTTGAGATCCGTCGCGTCGGTCACGGTCAGGTGCTCGAAGGCGATGGGCTCGACGTCCGGGATCTTGAAACCGAAGCGTGCGGGATTCCTCACGATGTAGAGCGCCGCGAGGAATTTCGGGACGTAGCGTTCGGTCTGCTTGGGCAGGTCGAGCGCCCAGAAGTCCGTCGTCTTCTGCTGCGCCATCGACCTCGCCACACGAAACTCGCCGCAGTTGTACGACGCCAGTGCGAGGAACCAGTCGTTCCACAAACCGTACAGGTCCTTGAGGTAGTTCGCCGCGGCGTAAGTCGACGCCACGATGTCCCGCCGCTCGTCGTACCACCAGTCGACGCGAAGCCCGTAGAGGCGCGCCGTGCCGGCGATGAACTGCCACGGTCCCACGGCTTTCGCCGACGAACGCGCCCGCAAGTCGAAACCGCTCTCGATGAGCGCGACGCAGATGAGATCCGTGTGCAAGCCTTGCTCCGTGAGTATGCGGTCGATGGTGGGGCGGTGGAGTTCCATCCGGTATAGCGCCCTGTCGAAGCGCTCCCTGCCCGGTCCGGTGAAATAGTGGATCCAGAACTCGATCCGGTCGTTCAGCATGACGGGGAATGGACTGTTGTAACCGACCTGAACGGGAACGGAGCTTTGTGTGCTGTCGACATCGGGCCAGCGTTCCGCGGACATCGCAAGGCTGTCCTCCTCCGAGAGGTACGAATGACCGAGCCCCGCGGGGTACAGCGAGTCGAGGTCTGCGAGAGCTTCCGCGATCTGGATGAACTCGGGCTGAAAAACGATGGCCGGGTGCGCGTCGGCGAGCGCGTTGAGGCTCGTCCGGAGCGAGTCCCGCGCCGCAACGAATTCGGCGACTTCTCCGAAGGCGTACAACGCGGCTGCCGCGTCCATTTGATCGCGGTAAGCGGCGACGACGCGAGCATCCAGCGCGAGAGAGTCAGGAAGGGGAGAAACGGCGGCGGGCGAAGATTGGCCCTCTGGTTTGATCGTCGCGCATCCGCAAGCGAGCAGCACGCAGACGACGAGGATCGTCGTTGACCTGTTCATTCAACTCCCGTTGGCGGCGCGCTTCTTCGCCAGAAAGGCTGGGGATCCTCCAGCATGGGCGCGGTTCGTGCGTGTGTGATCGTTTGTTCTATTACCCCGGGCTCGAGCAAAATGCAAGCCAAAAAAGAGGAAACGGACAGAGAGGGGAGTCCGGGGGGGTGGGTGAAGGCGTTCAGGGCATGGGATTGCCGTAGAAATGGACCTATCAAATATTGTATAATTAATTTAGACATAGTTTCGTCCGGAAGGTATCACCATGGCTCGCACCTTTGAGAAAAACTACAAATACCTTCTTGCCAGCCTCATTCCCCAGCACAGGCTGTCCGTCGGTCGCCGCAGGCAGATACGGAGTGCCGTCGCGGGCAGGGATCCGGCACGGATGCGCGCGGCCGCGGTTCTCGCGCTCCAAGAACTTCACGACTGCGAATACTTCGACCGGACTCGGACACGCGAAGTGGACGGGGATGTCGAAGTGACATACGTACGAAGCGACGGTTCCTACCAGATCCGCTTGGTGGTGCCGTCGGCGGAGTGGGAAATCCTCGGTGCGAACGGAGCGGGCGCGCGGTACGGGGAGCGGGTCGGACGAGACGGCGGGACGACCGCCGTCGAACCGGAGCCGATCGAGACGACGATCAGCATTCTCCCCGAGATCATCCGCTCGTTCTCCATCGATGGGCAGCGCGAATCGACGTTTCACCGTCTCGATTCCGTCCTCAAAGTGATGCCGACGTGGTTCCGATTCACGGCGTGCCGGCTCGTTCTGGTCGAAGAACGCGTCGCTGAGAGGGAGGAGCGCGGGGAATTCGTCATCACCCAGCGGGAAACGGCGTTCGAGGACAAGGCCGTCTACCGCAG
>CAZYCB010000300.1:0-28984 GCA_964645735.1 uncultured bacterium
CGGGAGCAAGGTGTCCGACGAGCAAGTGTTCTCCGAAGTTCGCGCGATACGCGACGGCGGGGGATTCGGATCGATCATCGGGCGGAACTCGTTCCAGAGACCGCGGGATGTGGCGATCAAGTTCCTGCATACGGTCATGGATATTTACACGGGGGCGGTCAAGTAGGCTCCCCTTGCGGCTTGCTGCACTCGGTTACGACGGGAGGCGGCGACCTGTGGTCGCCGCCTCCCTGTCTTTGCGGCATGTCGCGGACCCCTCCCGAGACATCAGCTCGTTGGGAAGAAGAAACGGCAAAAAGGGCGATTCTTGGCTTGAGAATGCGCCTTTTCTATGGTAAAGTGACATCGCTAAGGGTGCAGCATCTGCCAGGCCTCGTGGTCAGACGACATCCAGTCGTCAAACCTCGGTCACGGACGCGGGCAGATCACGCGTGATCTCAGCATCTAACAGGGGGTAATGTTCTATGAGACTTGTGAATGCGATCATTGTGGCCGCGGCGATCCTGGGCTTGGCCCTGGCATTTCCCGCGGGTGCCGTGACGGTCAATTACACGGTGGGTGGAACGGGACCGTTGCAGTTTCCCGGTCCGTACCCGGTGCCCACGGGTTGTTCGTGCACGATCCCGCCGAACAACGGATACCCCGGCGACACCGTCGAGTTCGTGGGGTGCTCGGGAACCTTCGAACTCACTTCCGGCGCGTACGTACTGAAGATCGGTACGCTTTACTGGACGATCGACTACACGTGGGCGGGGCGGGATTGCGATTGGTACTGCGCTGGGAATTGGGACGTGCTCTATTCCGACGTGAACACGACTCGCTCGATCACTGTCCACACGTCGAATGGCACTTTCACTCAGGCTGGGGTGCTGGAGAACCAATGGGACGATGACTATATGGGGTTCAGTGCCGGATCGACAGCCACGTTCAGCATCTCGGGGACGACGGTGTACGTCACGCCTCGGGCTATTCCTCGGACGGGAGGGTTGGAGCAATGGCCCCCTGTTCTGCCAGGCTCACCCGAGAAGGCCCCCATGTGCGACCTTCCGTGTCCTCGATCGGTAGACGTGTACGCGAACTTCGTCGTGGAGGGGACTGTCCCCGCCGAAAGGACGACGTGGAGCCGCCTGAAGGCCCTTTACGAGTAGCCTGTCATGCCGGTCCCGTCCGCGGATGACGCGGTTGGTACCGAGCGGCACAGGGGCGGGGAGGGACTACCTCCCCGCCCCTTTCCAAATCGGCCGGCGTGAGGCCCCCCCGGATCTGCCGCACGAATCCCGCTTGACACCCCTCCAACGCTAGGCCTAATGTGTTGAGTAGTTTGAAGATACCCGCGTTCGAATAGCGGCCCCGCCGCGGTGTATATGGGTCTGCAACGGCGCCGTGCAGACCGGGCGTCCGTGCGGGCGCCCGCGAGAACACGGGTCGAATGAACAACGCCGCAAAACAAGGAGACCAGAGTGCTCTGCCCCGAATGCCGCAATCCCATGGTCGTTCTCGAAATCCGAAGCGTCGAGATCGACCACTGCCTCTCGTGCGGAGGTGTGTGGCTCGATGGCGGCGAGCTGGAGCTTCTTCTGGAGGATGCGTCCAACCGCGACGCATTGATGGCCACGCTCGCCAAGTATGTCGAGGGCAAGAAGAAAATCCGTTGTCCGATTTGTTCGAAGAGGCTCGACAAGGTGCTCTACGGAGGCAAGCTCATCCTCGACAAGTGTCCCAAGAACGACGGGCTCTGGTTCGACCGGGGCGAGCTCGGCGAAGCGCTGAAAATGGGACATTCCACACACGGCAAACCGATACACGATATTCTCAAGGAGATCTTTGGCGGCAGCGGCAAGAACGCGCCGCCGGAATAACCCTAACGGGGGGTCCCGCAACACGGGACGAAAAGGCACGAATAGGTTCAAAGGAGGCCAGGAATGGGTTTCGGATTGATTCTTCTCATCGTCATTGTGGTGATCGCGGCATTTCTCATATCGCTCTTCAACTCGCTCGTGGGTTTGAGAAACCGCGTGAAAAACGCCTGGGCGCAGATCGACGTGCAGCTCAAGCGGCGGCACGACTTGATCCCGAACCTCGTCGAAACGGTGAAGGGCTACATGGTGCACGAGCGTGAAACGCTCGAGAGCATCACCAAGGCGAGAACGCGTGCGATGGAAGCGGGAAGCGTCGGCGAGAAGTCGCAGGCGGAAGCCGACTTGAGCGGCGCTCTCGGGCGGCTCATGGTCGTCGTCGAGAATTACCCCACGCTCAAGGCGAACGAGAACTTCCTCGCCTTGCAGGAAGAGCTGACGTCGACCGAGAACAAGATCGCGTTCGCCCGTCAGAGCTACAACGACGCGGTTCTATTTTTCAACAACAAGATCCAGATGTTCCCGTCGAATCTAATCGCCACCATGTTCAACTTCACGGCCTCCGAGTTCTTCCTCGTCGAAGACGCTTCGGAGAAGGCGGTGCCCCAGGTGACCTTCAAGAAGTGACGCCGGGCTGCGCGCGGCCGGAAGAAACACCGGAAGGCTACCAGTCATGTTGTGGGAACTGATCCACCAGAACCGCAGGAAGTCGCTCGTCCTTTTCGTGGGGATGGCGTTTCTTCTATCCGCTCTCGGGTACTTCGTGGGCCTCTACTTCGACCCGGACAATGGAGGCTACGTGGGGCTTGCGGCGGCGATCGGCCTCTGGATCATCCTCACGCTCATTAGCGTCACTTCCGGCGACGAGATCCTCCTCAAAGTGAGCCGCGCCCGCGAGGTGACGAGGGACGTTCACCCGCGTCTCTTCAATGTGGTCGAGGAGATGAAGATCGCCGCGGGCGTCCCCGTGATGCCCAAGATCTACATCATCGACGACCCCTCGCCCAACGCGTTTGCCATCGGGCTCAAACCGGAGAAGAGCGCCATCGCCGTGACCGCGGGGCTCGCCTCGCAGCTGAACCGCGACGAACTCCAGGGCGTCGTCGCCCACGAGATGTCCCACATCGTCAACCGGGATACGCAGCTCATGACCGTCGCGGGCATCATGCTGGGGAGCATCGTGCTCATCTCGCATGTCTTCCTAAGGAGCATGTGGTTCGGTCCCGGATCGTCCCGCCGGTATCGAAAGAGCGATTCGGGGGGCGGAGGAGCGCAGGTCCAGCTCGTGATGATCGCGGCGGCGATCGTCCTCGCGATACTCGCCCCGATCTTCGCACGGCTCCTCTACCTCGCGATCTCGAGAAAAAGGGAATACCTCGCCGATGCGACAGCCGCGCAGCTCACGCGGTACCCCGAAGGACTGGCCTCGGCGCTCGAGAAAATCGGCTCTTCGAGTGTGCCACTCGAATCGGCGAACAAGGTGACAGCGCCGATGTACATCGCCAATCCTTTCAGGGAGCCAGGAGCCGCGCTCTCCGCGCTGACGAGCACCCACCCGCCCATCGAAGAGCGCGTGCGGATCCTGAGAGGTATGGCGGGTTTCGCGGATTATCGGAGCTATCAGCGGGCCTACGCGAAGGTGAAGGGGAAGCCCGCGGCAATCATTCCGCCCTCGGGCATCCGCGAGGGCAAGCAGCTCGAGGTGAGAGGTCCATCGACCGAGCCCGAGCCCGAAAGAGACAAGACGACGACAACGAGAGACACGATGGATCTCATGCGCGCCGTGAACGGCTACGCCTTTCTCGTGTGCGCGTGCGGGCTCAAGATGAAGCTCCCGCCGGACCTTGCGACCCCCATCGTCGCCTGTCCCAAGTGCGGCCGCGAGAACAGCGTGCCGTCGGCGGAACTCGCCGCGATCGGCACGGTCGTCGCCGCGGCGGCCGGCACGGAAGCCGTCCCCGGGCAGGCGCTGTCCGCCTCGCAATCCCCGGCGGCCGCAACTTCCTTCGAGTACACGAGAAAAGGGACCGGGTGGGAGTCCTTCTCCTGCGGGTGCGGCCATCTCCTCCAGCTCTCTCCCGCGTTCCAGGGAAGCGCCGTGACGTGCAAACATTGCGGCAAAAGCACCGTAATAAAAGAGTAGACGAGCCTCGCCTCGCCGGTGTAAGTAACGGGCTGTAAGCCCCTCGTCCGCTGCCCAGACAACAGGAAGGAGCGCACGTGAACCGCGCTATCATAATCGGGTTGCTCGGAGTGATGATCCTTGCCGGAAGCGCCGCCGCGCAGGGAAATTTTGGTCTCGGCATCATCGTTGGCGAGCCCACGGGTGTGAGCGCCAAGCTGTGGCTGACCGACCGGACCGCGGTCGATGCGGCGGCCGCATGGTCCTTCAGCGATGAAGCGGCGTTTCACCTCCACGCGGACTATCTTTTTCACAACTTCGATCTGATCTCCGTGGAACAGGGAAGGCTACCCGTCCACTTCGGGATCGGCGGCCGTGTGAAGTTCGAAGACGACAGCAAATTCGGAGTTCGCATCCCGATCGGGCTGACGTACATTTTCGACGGCGCACCGTTGGACGTCTTCTTCGAGGTCGTCCCGATACTCGATCTAGTTCCCGATACCGAATTCACGGCCAACGGCGCCGTCGGCATCCGCTACTTCTTCGGGCAAGTCAACACGCAGTAAGAACTCAGGCCGGCCGGCGGTTTGACGCCGCTTGCGGCTCCGCGGTTTCCCGGCCTTTCGATCCCTGCGGCATGAACCGCTCGAGAGGCCGGGATACTTTTTTCCACGGGTTTGGTGTATGATAGTCCCGCTCTCACAATCCCTCTCGGGGGAGTCTATTCCGCAAGCGGAGGTTGTTGGATGAGATTGGTCGAGTGCGTTCCGAATTTCAGCGAAGGACGAAATCGAGCCGTGATCGACGCGATCGCCCAGGCGATCCGCGATACCGAGGGGGCGTATCTCTTCGATGTCGATCCGGGTAAAGATACGAATCGGACCGTCGTCACGTTCGTCGCGGAATACGGTGCCGCGGTCCGCGCGGCGTTCAACGCCATAGAGACAGCGGCCCGTTTGATCGACATGCGAAAACACACCGGTGCCCATCCGAGGATGGGGGCGACCGATGTGTGCCCGTTCGTCCCGGTGCGCGGGGTCACGATGGAAGACTGCGCCGAGCTCGCCCGGCAGCTCGGAAAAAAAGTCGGGGATGAACTGGGGATTCCCGTCTATCTTTACGAAAATGCGGCCGCCTCCGAAGAACGCCGGAATCTCGCCAACGTCCGCGCCGGGGAATACGAAGGGCTCGCGCAGAAGCTTGGCGATCCGAAGTGGAAACCGGACTTCGGGCCCGCGGAGTTCGATCCGAAAAGCGGGGCAACGGTTATCGGAGCGAGAGAATTCCTCATTGCATACAACGTCAATCTCAATACGCGCGACAGAAAACTCGCCCACGACATTGCACTCTCGATACGCGAGGCGGGACGTGCGAAGCGGGATGAGAACGGCGCTTTAGTCCGCGAGTCCGGCGGCGAGAAGGTCAACGTCCCCGGAACGCTCAAGGCGTGCAAGGCGGTCGGGTGGTACATCGAGGAGTACAAGCGGGCGCAGGTCTCGATCAACCTCGTCGACTTCCACGTGACGCCGCCCCACGTCGCCTTCGACGAAGCCAAGCGCCAGGCGGAGATGCGCGGCGTGCGCGTGACGGGGAGTGAACTCGTCGGCCTCATTCCGCTCGAAGCGATGCTCGAGGCGGGGCGTCACTACCTCACGCTCCAGAAGAAGTCGACGGGAGTGCCCGAAAAGGATTTGATCGAGACGGCGATTCAGTCGCTCGGGCTGAACGACATCTCGCCGTTCGATCCCAAGCAGAAGATCATCGAATACCGCGTGGCGGAGCCCTCGGTCCTCGTGGACAAAACGGTCCGCGGTTTCGTCGACGAGACGTCGGTGGATTCACCGGTGCCCGGAGGGGGGAGCGTATCGGCGCTCATGGGATCGCTCGCTTGCGCGCTCGGGAGCATGGTGGCCAACCTCACCGCGGGAAAGAAGGGCTACGAAAAAGTCGACGACGAGATGAAGGCGGTGGCGGCCAAGGCGCAGACCCTCAAGGATCTTTTCTTGAGGGCGGTCGACGACGACTCCAAAGCGTTCGATGACGTCATGGCCGCGATGAGGCTGCCGAAGCAGACCGACGAGGAAAAGCGCATCCGTCAGGAGACGATCGAAGCGGCGACGAAGAAAGCGGTGGAAGTGCCGCTCTCCGTCTTGAACATGTGCGGCGACGCCGTGGATCTCGTCGAGGCGGTCGCACAGAAGGGAAACGAAAATTCGATCAGCGACGCCGGCGTGGCGGCCCTCGCGCTTCGCTCGGCGGCCGCTGGAGCGGCGCTCAACGTGCTCATCAACCTGCCGGGGCTTTCCGACAAGAAGTACGCCGCCAGGACGCGGCGGGAAGCCGCCGATGTCTCGGCCCGCGTCGGCGAGCGCTGCACGGACATCTACGAACACGTATTAGGAGCTCTCGAAAAGCGCTTCAAGTAGTGCTTCACGAGATGGGCGCGCGGCAGCTCCGGCGCAGGAGGAGAAACAGCAATGGCCGGTAAGGATTTCAAAGGCATACTCCAGTCGTGGGTCGGCGGCCAGGTCACCGTCATCAACCCGGAGAGCTTCAAGGCTACGGCGCTGGGGCAGGGGTTGGGTTTTCAGTCGTACACCGCCCAGATTGTCGAAATCGGCGAGGACTACATCAAGCTCACGTACTCGGCGATCAAGAAGGACTCCCAAACCGAGGTGGAACAGATCGTACCGATTTCTCTCATCAAGAGGATCACGATCTGGGGCAGCGAGAGGCTCGTCCATCTGTGAGCTGCGGCTCGGCACGCCGGGGGGCGTTTCTGTGGGGGCGGGGCGGCGAGGGCCGTTGATGCTCGAGCGTCTTTTCGAAATACGAGATGTAGTTCCGCGTTCCCTCTTTCCTCATTTCAAGCGCCCGCCGGGCGATCGCCCATATGAGCCTGGCGCATTCGGGTCGTATCTTCCCTGCGCTCGTTCGAAATTCCGCAGGAAACTTGACGTAGTAAGGCGGCGAGTCGTTGAGCGTCCAGTGTCTGGCGAGCGCGAAGACATCGCAGCTCTTCTCGCCGGTGGGAATGTCGTTTTTTCCCTGGAGGAGATGGACGAACTCGTGCGCGAGCGAGTGATACGAGGTCTGCGGCGGGTTGACCCACACCTCGGCTCCGCCGGGGATCGCGAGCCCGGTTGCCGTCCGCGTGAGCCCCACGCGTATCGTCTGTCCGTCGAGTTCGGGGAAGAATCTTCTCACGTAGTGGAGCTTGCGCACGAGGTTGTCGCGGGACCTGTGACGGGAGAGCGGCCGCGTGAGCACGAACTCGCGCTCCTCGGCGGCGAACTCGAAGGCAAGCTGGATGAACGGCTGTTTCACCACGGCGTCAGATCATCAGCTTGCCGTTCTTGATGATCGTGTGTCCGTCGAGCGTGATCGTGGGTTTGAACACGATCGTGTCGATGTGGAGAATGCTGGCGTTCCTCCCGCCCGGGTAGCTCATGTTGTTCCCGAAACCCACGTGACACGTCCCAAAGACCTTCTCGTCCTCGAGGACGTTCCCGGTCACCTTCGCGCTCTTGTTCGTCCCGATGGCGAACTCCGCGATGAACGACGCGTTGCCGTTCCCGTCCCGCTTCATCGCTTCTTCGACGAGGCGCTTGAATCGGCGGCCCGAAGGGTTGCCCTCGTACGAGACGATGTGGCCATCCTTGAGCTCGAGCCGCGTCGGTTCGGTGATGTAATCCCCGCACCGGTCGACGACGAGGATCCCCTTGGCGTTTTTCGGGGCGAGCTCCGTTTCTCCGGTGGGAAGGTTCGTGCACATCCCTTTTCTCTGCAGGTTCCCGTCGCTCACCACGGCAGGGTTGCGTGTGTCGACCACGAGATCGGTGCCCGAGGGCGACGTGATGTGGGCGATCCCTGCTTTGTCGAGGTAGCCGTGGATCTTCTTCGTGATTCGCTGGATCTCCGCGTAGTCGGCGTTCAAGCCCCGGATGAAGAACTCCTCGGTGATGCCGGGCATGGTCGCCATCCGCGCCCCCGCTTTGCACGCCCTCCGGCGGGCCGCGGTGTGCGTAACGCTCGTGACCGTGGGAGCGACGATGACATCGGATTTCGCCATGGCGTCGGCGACCAGCGGCGGCGGTTCCTCGCCGTTGATCGTCCCTTTGGGGTAGAGGAGGAGCGCGACCTGGGAGCAGAGCTTCGCCCCCTCCTTGTACAAGGCCTCCCCGAGCCTCTGGGTCTCGGGGTTGGTGACGATCAAGAGTTTCTCGGTTTCCTTGAGGGCCAGACACTGGGTGAGGGCGGTTTTGGCCGCCTTGGCGAGTTTTTTGTCATCGCTCATGTCGCATCTCCTTCTGGAATCGGTTGTGTTTGGAGAAAGCGTGACACTCGCGTAAGTGGCCGTCAATGTTTTTTTTGCGGGGTTTTTGCGAGTTGCGCGGGCGGAGGGTTCGTCTCGGGCCCCGCTGCCCACGCCAGAAAGCGCGAGCTGATAGAATCCTGTTGCAGCAACTCCGACTTCGCGTTAGCATCACGAAAAACGATACCTTTTAATCTGGTCCGGGAGACCAGGAAAGGGAGAGAGAAAATGGCAAACGCATTTACCCCCGACGTCGGACTTCGGGGGTATTTTTTTGCCCTCACGGGGCGCATCGCGCGTGAGCGCGCATCTCGCACACTGGAGGAATCGCGTTGGTATTCAAAGCCAGAGCTACAGTCATGGACGCCGATCAGATCCGGCGAGCGGTGAAACGGATCTCGCACGAAATCGTCGAACGCAACCGGGGTGTGAAGGGAATTGTCGTCGTCGGGATTCGCCGCAGGGGCGTATACATCGCGCGGCGAATCGCCGAGTACATCGAGAAGATCGAGGGCGCCGTGCCATTCGGTGCGCTGGACATCACCCTCTACCGCGACGATTTCCAGGTGACGAAGAACATACAGACGAGACCCGTCGTGGGGACCACGGACATCAAGGAGGACATCACCGAAAAGGTGATCGTTCTCGTCGACGACGTCCTCTTCACCGGGCGAACGATACGCGCCGCGCTCGACGAGCTCATCGATTTCGGGCGGCCCAAACAGATCCAGCTGGCCGTTCTCGTCGACCGCGGGCACAGGGAGTTTCCCATCAAGGCGGACTACGTCGGCCGCAATTTGCCGACGTCGGAGAACGAGGTCGTCGAGGTCAGACTCACGGAGATCGACGGCCGGGATGAAGTCCTTCTCGGGGAGATGGAAGAATGAACGGACTCAAGAGAAAGCACCTTCTTGGTCTCGAGGGCATGGCCGTGGAGGAGATCGAACTCATTCTCAACACGGCCGCCTCTTTCAGAGAGATCTCCGAAAGGCCCGTGAAGAAAGTGCCCGCGCTTCGCGGCAAGACCATCGTGAACCTCTTCTTCGAGGCGAGCACGAGGACCCGGGCGAGCTTCGAGCTCGCCGAGAAACGCTTGAGCGCGGACACGGTGAACATCTCCAAGTCCGGGTCGAGCGTCGCCAAGGGAGAGTCTCTTCGCGACACAGCGGAGAATCTTCAGGCGATGAAGATCGACGTGATCGTCATACGGCACGGAGCCGCGGGAGCGCCCCATTTCCTCGCCTCGCTTCTCGAAGCGTCCGTGGTGAACGCGGGCGACGGGGCGCACGAGCACCCCACGCAGGGACTTCTCGACATCTTCACGCTCAAGGGGAATCTCGGCGATCTCAGAGGGAAAAACGTAACGATCATCGGGGATATCGCGCACAGCCGCGTGGCGAGGTCGAACATCTTCGGGCTCACGACCCTCGGCGCGCGCGTCACGGTGTGCGGTCCTCCGACGATGATTCCGCCGCGGATCGAGGAACTCGGCGTGAAGGTCGAGATGGACCTCGAGCGCGCCATCAAGGACGCCGACGCAGTGAACGTGCTCCGCATCCAGCTCGAGCGCCAGAAGGTGAACCTCTTTCCGAGTCTCGACGAGTACGCCGTCGTCTACGGGATCAACCGCAAGAGGGTCGCGATGATGAAGCCCGAGTGCATCATCATGCACCCGGGCCCGATCAACCGCGGCGTGGAGATCACGCAGGATGTCGCCGACAGCGACCGCGCGGTGATCCTCGAACAAGTCACGAACGGGGTGGCCATCCGCATGGCGGTCTTGTATCTGCTCTGCGAAGAGGTCCAGAAGGGGACGTCGCCCGCCGACGTGATCGTCGCGGAGGAGAGAACGGACTCGAAGGTGACGTGATCCAGTCGCCAAGACCGTAGAGGCGGACGCTTCCAGCGGTAGGCGGGCGTTTTCGCAAATCCAAGAAGGGGGATCGATGCCGGACATATCCCAGTGGCAGGGTGAGAAAGAATACGTGATCGCAAACGTCGTCGTCGTGGATCCCAGGAGAGGCCGCGTCGGGCCAGGGCACGTCGGCGTGAAAGCGGGAAAGATCGCCTATGTCGAATCCGGTAACCCGCAAGGTGCCGCCGTTCCTGTGTTCGACGGAGGCGGGCTCCATCTCTCGCCGGGCTTTGTCG
Organism: uncultured bacterium; assembly: GCA_964645735.1. GTDB lineage: Bacteria > Krumholzibacteriota > Krumholzibacteriia > WVZY01 > WVZY01 > CAZYCB01. Next base: position 10,445 of record CAZYCB010000300.1, read on the forward strand.
ATATACACGTTCACCTGAGGGAACCGGGTTTCGAGTACAAGGAGACGATACGCACCGGCGCGATGGCCGCAGTCGCGGGCGGGTTCACATCGATCGCCTGCATGCCCAACACCGATCCGCCCATCGACGAGAAGAGCGTCGTCGACTTCATTCTACGAAAAGCGAAGGCCGCCGGTTTCGCAAAAGTCTATCCGGTGGCGACGGCGACCAAGGGAAGGAAAGGCGAGGCCTTGAGCGAGTACGGCGAACTCGTCGAGGCGGGCGCCATCGCGGTGAGCGACGACGGCGCTCCCGTTCCCACGGCGCAGATGGCCAGACGTGTGATGGAGTACGTTTCGAAATACGGGATCCCGTTCGTCGAGCACTGCGAGGACATGTCGGTGACGGCGGATGGCGTCATGCACGAGGGGTTCTATTCGACGAAGCTCGGCCTTTCGGCGATCCCCTCGTACGGCGAGGAGATCTGTCTCGCGCGGGATCTCCTCATCCTCAAGACGGTTCCGGCGAAGTACCATGCGGCGCACCCCTCGTCGCGCGGGTCGGTGGACCTCGTCCGCGATGCGAAGCGGCGCGGGCTTCCGGTGACGGCGGAAACGGCGCCCCACTACATCAGCCTCACCGATGCCGACCTCGAGACTTTCGACACGCACTTGAAGGTCAATCCTCCCATCGGCGGCTCGGAAGACCGCGATGCGCTCATCGAGGGGCTCAAGGACGGAACGATCGACTGCATCGCCTCGGATCACGCCCCGCACGCCCCGCAGGAAAAGCAGGTGGAGTTCCAGGAAGCTCCGAACGGCGCGGTCGGTCTCGAGACGACGTTTTCGATTCTCATGACCCATCTGGTGAAGCCGGGTCATCTGAGCCTGCCGCAGGCGCTCGCGCTCGTCACACACCGCCCCGCCGCAGTGATGGGAATTCCGGCGGGAACGCTCGACGCCGGCGCCGCGGCCGATATCGTCTTGTTCGACCCCGATGAGGAGTGGACGGTGGTGGGAGGCGAACTTCACTCAAAGTCGAAGAACTCGCCGTTCATCGGGCGAACGCTCGCTGGGAAAGTCAAGCATACGATCGTCGACGGAGACGTGGTCACGGCGCGTTTGCAGGAAGCCGAATAGCGCTCTCCGGCGTCACACAGGAGCGACATTGGAGCATACGATCCGAGTCGGATTCGTTCGCCGCGCCGGCGTCGCGGGCTGCATCTTCGCGCTGGTGGCGCTCGCTGCCGGCGGGTGCGCTTATTTCAACACGCTCTACAACGCCAAGAAGCTCTACTCGGATGCGTCGCTATCGCCGAAGGCCCGCGACGGGGCGACCAGCTCGGGAGCGGAGGACCAATACGACAAGGCGATCGGAAAATGCGAGGCGCTCATCGCCGCCTACCCCAAGAGTAAGTACGTCGACGACGCGATACTCCTCATCGGGAAGTGTCTCTATCAGAAGGGCGAGTACGACGACGCGATCGTGCAGTTCGCCGAACTCGACACCGTTTCTCGCGACATGGAAATCAAAGCGGAGGGACGGCTCTACGCGGCGAGATCGTACATGGCCAAGGACGATATCGAGTCGGCCGTCCCCATCCTGAAAAAACTCGTCGACGAAAAACGGGAGAAGGCGTCGGATGAGAGCCTCTTCCTGCTCGGCACGGCGCTCGTCAAACTGGGCAATGAAGACGAGGCGGTCAAGTACCTCGAGCAGCTGGCATCGCAGTATCCCAAGAGCGTGTACCGCGTCGAAGCCGACCTCGAGACCGCCGAAGTCTACGCGGAGCGGAAGGAGTACGCGAAGAGCCTGGCTATCTACGAGCGTCTCGGTCCGGTGAGGCTCGTCGATAGGGACAGGATCCGATACCTCTCGAATCTCGAGAAGCTGCACGTCGACATGGGCGAGTACGCGAAAGCTGCCGCTGTTTTCCGCGAGCTCACCCCTTACGTTCTCGACCCGTCACAGAAGGCGGCGAACATGCTTGTCGCGGGCAGGGCATACATGGGGCTGGACTCGCTCGACGTGGCCATCGATACCTACAAATCCGTTGCCGTTTCGTATCCGCGGTCGGTCTTCAGCGCCGAAGCGCATTTCCGTCTCGGCGAGATCTATCAAGACAAGCTCGACAGTCTTCAAATCGCCGAGCAGCAGTTCAACGAGGTGCCCGGGCAGTACGCCGGCTCTCCGTTCGCCGACGAGGCGATATCGCGGAGTTCGGCCATTTCGAAACTGTTGAAACTGAGAAGCTCGCTCGAGTCGGGTGCGGCCGTGGATTCGGCGGGAGTCGAGTTCGACCTGGCGGAAATCGAACTCTTCCAGTTCAAGAACTACGACAAGTCCCTCGAGGGATACAAAAAGATGCTCGAGAAATACCCCGACAACGAGCTGGCGCCCAGAGCGGCGTACGCGATCGCCTACATCTACGACGTGAACCTCGGGGACGCAGAGAAGGCGAGGCAGGCGTACGAGCACGTCGTGAGCCGTTATCCCGCGAGCCAGCAGGCGGAGTTCGCCCGACAGGCGTTGACCCGGCTCCAAACAGGCCAGCCGCCGGAACAGCCGCCGGCGCAACAACCCCAAGAAACGCCGCAGCAAGAACCCCAGCAGCCGACGCCGCAGCAGCCGGACCAGCAGCAGGAGCAGAAGCCATGAGCCTGCCGCCGCTCGTCAATACCGCCCGGCCGGGACGCTTCACGGCGGCCCTGGTGAAGAAAACGGATCTCAGCCGCCGCTATTATCTCCTCGTGCTCGAGAGGCCGGACGGCTTCGCAGAGCCGGAGCCGGGAATGTTCGTCCATCTCATGCCGCCGGTGCCGGGCCGGTTCTTTCTCAGACGCCCGTTGAGCATCCTCGACTGCGACGACTCGACGGTGTCTCTCATCGTCGTGGAGAAAGGCGTCGGCACGCGGTGTCTCAGAGGAGCGGCGTCCGGCAGCCGTCTCGATTTCATCGGCCCACTCGGAAACTCGTTTCCCCATCTCGCCGGCAAACGGATCCTTGCGGTGGGCGGAGGCGTGGGGCTCGCCCCGCTTTTCTACCATCGTTCAGCCTCGAGGTCGAAAACGCACGAAACGACAAGCGCCGAGTACCGTCTCCTCTACGGGGCAAGGACACGGGAGGATCTCTTCCTCGATCGGTTCGACTGGGGTTCGAACGACGTTCTCTTCGCGACGGACGACGGCACTCACGGGTTCGCCGGCACGGTCGTGGATCTCGCCGCGAACGAGATCGAACGTGCGCGGTTCGACGTGATGTTCTCGTGCGGACCGACTCCGATGATCGAAGCGGCGGAAAGGCTCGCGCGCGAGAAGGGACTTCCACACTACGTGTCGCTGGAAAACCGAATGGCGTGCGGGATGGGAGCGTGCCGATCGTGCGTCGTGCCCGTTCACGATGGAAAGGCAGAGGTCTACAAGACCGTGTGCAACGACGGCCCCGTCTTCGACGCGAAAGATCTCGTTTGGGAAAAACTCCCCAGGGTCTAGGATGGCAAGAGGAATGGCGAAAACCGATATCAGCATTCGCATCGGCCCGGTAACGTTCAAGGCGCCGGTGTTTCTCGCGTCGGGGATCTGCGGTTACGGCGAAGAGTACTCGCCGCTCGTCGACGCCGGCACGCTCGGCGGCGTAGTGACGAAGACGATCACGCTTCGCCCCCGCATGGGCAATCCTCCTCCCCGTATCTGCGAGCTGCCGACGGGAGCTTTGAACAGCATTGGGCTCGAGAATGTCGGACTCGACGCGTACATTCGCGACAAGCTCCCCCGTCTCGCCAAGAGAAACGTGGACGTGATCGTGAGCATCGCCGCCGAGCACGCCGCCGAATTCGAAGTGATCGCCGCCAGACTCGAAGAGGCGGGCGGTTTCAAAGGTGTCGAGATCAACCTGAGCTGTCCGAACATCGACGAGCAAGCGCTCGATCACGGGCGAAACCCGGCCTTCGTCGAGAAGATCGCGCGGGTCGTGAAGGATCGCATACCCGACAAGGCCGTTCTCGTGAAGATAACGCCCAACGTCACCGATATCGCCGTCGTGGCGAGGGCCGCGGAGGCGGGAGGTGCGGACGGCGTTTCGGCGATCAACACCGTTTTGGGGATCGATTTCGATCTCGACACGGGGAAGCCGTTCTTTTACAAAGGCAGTGGAGGGTACTCGGGGCCCGGAGTTCTCCCCATCGCGCTCGAGAAAGTCTGGGAAGTGGCGCGGGCGGTGTCGATCAGCGTCGTGGGGATCGGTGGGGTCTCGTCCGTCGGCGACGCACGGAAGTTCTTCATCGCGGGCGCGTCGGCAGTGCAGGTGGGCACGGCGTTCTGGCAGAACCCCGAACTTCCCGGAGAAATCGTCGCTGCATTCACCGAACATCCCGAATGGATGAAGAAAGGACCGTACTGACGTGACAGAAGATTTTCGCCAGAGACTCATCATCGCTCTCGACGTCGCGAATTACGACGAGGCGGCGAAACTCGTCGAAAAGCTTTCGACTCACGCGGGCTTTTTCAAGGTGGGGAGCATTCTCTTCACGAAGGAGGGCCCGCGAATTTGCCAGCTGGTGAAGGAATCGGGGGTCCGTCTCTTTCTCGATCTGAAGTTCCACGACATCCCCAACACGGTATACGGCGCGGTGCAGTCCGCGTGCAGCATCGAGGCCGACATGATCACCGTCCACCTCTCGGGCGGGGAGGCGATGCTCGAATCGGCGAAGAAGGCGAAGGAGGACGCGGGCCAGAAGGAAATGAAGATCGTCGGAGTCACCGTGCTCACGCATTTGACGTTCGATGATTTCCACGCGCTCTTTCTGAGCGACCGATCCAAGAACGAGACGGTTCTCGCGCTCGCCAAGCTCGCCGGGCGGTGCGGGCTCGACGGAGTTGTCGCGTCGGCGCTCGAGCTCCCCATCATACGGCGGCACATGGGACCCGAGTTCGCCGTCGTGACACCCGGGATACGCATGGCCGATGCCGAACGCGACGACCAGGTGCGCGTGGCCACTCCCAAGAAAGCGATACAGGCGGGGGCGAGCTACATCGTTGTCGGCCGTCCGATCACCGCGGCACCCGACCCGGTGCGGGCGTGCGAGAAGATACTCGAAGACATGGCGGCTTCGGCGAAGAGTCTCCTGTAGTGAAGCGAAGGCGGTTCGTCGTGAAACGACAGTGCGGCATGATTTCGAGCGGCTGGCGATTCGCCATGCGGGCGGCCGTGGTTCTCGCCGTGCTGTCCGCCGCCGCGTATGCGCAAACGCCGGGGATCGAGATCGAAAACGAAGACTACACCGCTTTCTATGACGCGGGCGGGACGCCGATCCAGAAGGTCACTCTCTCGGGGTGCAGCGGCGGGTATATTCTCACAGGGCTCGATGCGCCCGGCGAGTGGGTCCAGTACAACGTCTCGCCGCTCGCGTACGGGTACTACTCGTTCAACCTCGCCGCCCGGGGCGACTTCGGAGCGGAGTACGAATTCAGGCTCGTTTTCACGCCCTCGGGATCGGGGACCGTGCAGGCCGTGGATTTCATCTTCATGGGACAGGGCTACGGCTGAAGCACGTGGGTGACGGCCGCCGGGAGCGGCCCGTGCCATCTCACGGAACCGTCGTACACGGCTCGGCTGGAATGCGTGAGCGGCGGAACCATCCAGCTGGATGCCATCGTGTCGCGCGACTTCTCGAACGCGGCTCCCTCGACGTGGGGCGGGATCAAGAGCCTCTACGAGTAAACGGCGGAGCAAAGCCCCGGATCTCCCCGCATTCCCCGAAACCCGTTGACCGCGCTAGCAGTTTCCCGTAACCTTGATCGATTCAAGCCAGCAGAAAGGACGATTCATGAGAGTGCTCATCACCGGAATCACCGGATTTGCGGGGAGCCATCTGGCGGATCACTGCCTGGAACTCGGAGGGGTCGACGTCTACGGGATCATCCGGTGGCGGAGCCGCACGGAGAACATCGAACACCTCGAGGGCAAGATCAAGCTCCTCGAATGCGATCTCAGGGACGCCACGTCGACGCGAGATGTGATCGAGGAGATCCATCCCGATCGCATATTCCATCTCGCCGCGCAGAGTTTCGTGCCGACTAGCTGGCGCGCTCCGACCGAGAGCCTCGTGACCAACGTGATCGGTCAGCTCAACATCTTCGAGGCCATGCGGAAGATCGATCTCAAGGCTCGCATCCAGATCGCCTGCTCGAGCGAGGAGTACGGGATGGTCTACGACAACGAACTTCCCGTCACAGAGGACCAGCCGCTCCGTCCCTTGAGCCCGTATGGGGTGAGCAAGGTCGGACAGGATTTGCTGGGGTACCAGTACTTCATGAGCTACCAGATGGATATCGTCCGGACCCGCGGATTCAATCATACAGGCCCGAGGCGGGCTCCCGTCTTCGTCGTGTCCGACTTCGCCAAGCAGATCGCGGACATCGAGAAGGGAAAGAAAGAACCGGTTCTCCGCGTGGGGAATCTCGACGCGGAACGCGACTTCACGGACGTGCGCGACATCGTGCGCGCGTACTACCTGTCGTTGGAAAAGGGAAAAAGCGGAGAGGTATACAATCTCTGCTCGGAGAAGTCTTGGAAAATTCGCGACATGCTCGACCGGCTGCTGTCGCTGACCAAGGCGAAAATCGAGGTCAGACGGGACTCGTCCCGGCTCCGGCCTTCCGATGTGCCGCGGCTGCGCGGTGATTGTTCGAAATTCAGACGGGACACCGGTTGGGTGCCCCGTATTCCTTTCGAACAGACGCTCGAAGACATGCTCGACTACTGGAGGAAACGGTAGGAGCGGCGATGAAACGTGTGCTGGTGACTGGCTGCGGGGGTTTCGTCGGTCCATACGTCGTCGCCTCGTTCGCGAAGAAAGGGTGCGAGGTGTGGGGGGCCGACGTGAAGGACGGGATCGAGAATCCCGCGCTCCGGCGCTACATTGTATGCGACCTCTCCGACAGGGCGGCCTCGGATTCGCTCCTGGAAACGGCGTCTCCCGACGCGGTGGTTCATCTCGCCGCGCAATCGAGCGCGGGGAAGTCGTTCGTCGAACCGTTCGGCACGTTGACGAGGAACATTCTGCCCATCCTCAACATGCTCGAGTTCGCCAGGACACACGGACGGGCGATGCGCATCCTCGCCGTGGGATCGGCGGATGTCTACGGGCCGGTCGGCGAGAAGGACCTCCCGCTCAAGGAGAACCGCGCGCCCAACCCGGCGAATCCGTACGCGCTCTCCAAGGCGATACAGGAGCAGTGCTGCGTTCACTACGCGTCGGTTTTCGGCACGGATGTCGTCGTGACGCGGAGCTTCAACCATACGGGCGCCGGCCAGCGCGACGCGTTCGTGCTGCCGAGTTTTGCCAGGCAGGTGACCGAGATCCGTCTCGGGCTCAAAGAGCCGGTGGTCGACGTGGGCGATCTGAATCTCAAACGGGATTTTACGGACGTGGAAGATGTGGCCGAAGCGTACGCGGCCATCGTGGAGAAAGGCAAGAAGGGCGGCGTGTACAACGTCTGCTCGGGAATCTCTTACGGTCTCCGGGAACTCCTCGATCGTCTCTGCGAGATGGCAAAGGTCAAGGCGGAGATTCGAGTCGTCCCCGGAAGGATGCGCCCGGGGGACGTCCGTGAGTTGAGGGGCGATCCGTCGAAAACGGAGCGCGATACGGGCTGGCGGGCCCGGACCGCGATGGAGGGGACGCTGGAGCGGCTTCTCGGCTTCTGGGCGCGGGCACTCCAGGAGTCAAAAGAATCGAAACAGCAGAGTGTGTGAAAGCAGTTACGGAGGGATAGGAGTGATACGAGTCTGCATGATCGGCACGGGGTACGTCGGACTGGTGTCCGGTGCGTGCCTCGCGGACTTCGGAAACCTCGTCCGGTGCGTCGACATCGATGCCGCGCGAATAGCGATGCTCAAACAAGGCGAGATTCCGATCTACGAGCCGGGTCTCAAGGAGCTGGTGAGCCGGAACGTGGAGAGCGGCAGGCTGAGCTTTACCACCGAGTTGGGAGAAGCGGCGACGGAATCGGACGTGGTGTTTATCGCTGTCGGGACGCCGTCGAACCCCGATGGATCCGCGGACCTCAAGTACGTGCACAGCGTCGCCGAATCGGTGAGCCGGTACCTCAACGACTACAAGGTCATCGTTACCAAGAGCACCGTACCCGTTGGAACAACGCGCAGGCTCGCCGCCTTCATCAAGGAGCGCGCCGGCAGCGACGCGGATTTCGACCTCGTGGCCAATCCCGAGTTCCTCCGCGAGGGTTCCGCCGTCGAGGATTTCCTGAGACCGAATCGCGTGATCATCGGCGTGGAGACCGAGAGGGCGAAAGAGATTATGAGAAAGGTGTACCGGCCGCTCTATCTCATCGAGACGCCGATCGTCGTGACCGATCTCGAGACGGCCGAACTCATCAAGCATGCGAGCAACGCGTTCCTCGCGACGAAGATCTCGTTCATCAACGAGATCGCGGCGATCAGCGAGCTCGTCGGCGCCAACATAGACGATGTGGCCAAGGGAATGGGACTCGACGGGCGAATCGGCAGCAAGTTCCTCCACGCGGGGGTGGGTTTCGGCGGGTCGTGCCTGCCGAAGGACATCTCCTCGCTTGTCTACAGCGCCGTCTCGCGCGGGTACGAGCCCCGCATCGTCCAGGCGATATCCGACCTCAACCGCGGACTCCCCGAAAGGGCGGTGCAGAAGCTCAGAGAAGAAATCGGGAAGCTCGAGGGTGCGGCTGTCTGCGTTCTGGGTCTCGCGTTCAAACCGAACACCGACGACTTGCGGGACGCCCCCTCGATACCGATCATCAAGTGCCTGTTGGAAGAAGGGGCGAAGGTCCGCGTGTTCGATCCCGTGGCTATGGACAATTTCAAGAAAACGGTCGGCCTCGACGTTCAGTACTGTAATAACGCATACTCGGCGGCTGAAGGATGTCACGGGTTGATGCTGCTCACGGAGTGGAACGAGTTCAGGCAGCTCGATCTCGCCAGACTCAAGAACGTGCTGCACAAACCGGTCTTCGTCGATTGCAGAAACGTGTACCGGCCCGAACGGATGTTCGAGATCGGTTTTCGCTACAGGTCTTTCGGACGTGGGGTCGAGAAAACAAGGCAGAAGGAGCAGGAGAAATGATCGACGGAGTCATCGTGAAGAAACTGAAAGTCGTCGCCGACGAGCGGGGCTACCTCATGGAAATGCTTCGGGCCGATGACCCGTTCTTCCGCAAGTTCGGCCAGGCCTATCTCACCGTGGCGTACCCCGGCGTCGTGAAAGGCTGGCACTATCACAAGATTCAGACGGATCACTTCGTCGCGGTATCGGGGATGCTCAAGGTCGTCCTCTACGACCAGAGGAAGGATTCGAAAACCAGCGGCGAGATCAACGAGTTCTTCATGGGAGACCGCAATCCCACGCTCCTCGTCATTCCTCCTCTCGTCGTGCACGGGATGAAAGCGATCGGCACGGCGCCGGGAATGCTCGTCAACTTCCCGACCGAGGTGTACGACTACGACAGTCCCGACGAGTGCCGCATCGATCCTCACAAGGGCGGCATTCCCTACGACTGGTCGCGGAAGGACGGATAGAGAAGGCTTCTGGGGCGGGCGGAGCGCGGGGCAGATGATCACCCTCCATCCCGTGATAAAAAGGTGACTGAGCAGGGCGAGAAGGAGGCAATGCGTTGGCGTTCTATCGGTCGATACTCGTGAGCGGCGGGGCCGGCTTCATCGGCTCCAATTTCGTTCACTACATCCATGACAAGCACCCGGAGTGCCGGATCGTTGTCCTCGACGCGCTCACGTACGCGGGGAACCTCGAAAACCTCTCCGGGCTCCTCGACAAGGGACGCGTGGAGTTCGTCAGAGGCTCCGTAGCCGATTCGGATGCGGTGAAAAAGGCGATGGCGGGATGCGAGGCGGTGTTCAACTTCGCCGCGGAGACCCACGTGGACCGGTCGATACAGGAAGCGGCGACGTTCATAGAGACGGACGTCCGCGGGACGTACACGATGCTGCGCGTCGCGCACGAACTCGCGGTCAAACGTTTCGTTCAGGTGTCGACGGACGAGGTGTACGGGAGCTCCGAGGGGGACCGTTTCATCGAAACCTCGCCGCTCAAACCCGGCAATCCCTACTCGGCGAGCAAGTGCGGGGGGGATCTGATGTGTCACGCGTTCTTCAAGACGTTCGGGCTTCCCGTCGTCACCACGCGGAGTTCCAACAATTTCGGCCCCTATCAGCACATCGAGAAGTTCATCCCGCTTTTCATCACCAACACGATCGAAGGCAAACCGCTCCCTCTCTACGGCGACGGCAAACACGAGCGGGATTGGCTCTACGTCGAGGACAACTGCTCGGCCATCGAGATCGTCTCTCTCGAAGGGGAACCGGGCGAGGTGTACAACATCGCCGCGGGGAAGAGCCGCCCGAACATTGCCGTGGTCGAGCTGATACTCGAGTACCTCGGGGCTCCGAAATCGCGGATCGTTTTCATCGAAGACCGGAAGGGGCATGATAGAGCGTACCTCATGGACAGCTCGAAAACCGAGAAACTCGGCTGGACGCCCAGTCACGAATTCGAACCGGCGCTCGAGGAGACCGTCCACTGGTACAAGAAGAACGAACAGTGGTGGCGCCGCGTCAAGTCGGGCGCATTCCGCGAGTACTACGACGCGCACTACTCCGACAGACTCCGGAAGGGCAAGACGTATGACGTATAAAGTCGTCGCGGTAGTGGGGGCGCGCCCCAATTACATGAAGGTGGCTCCCATCTGGCGCGAGCTCGAAAAGCAGAGCCGGGTCGTGAAACGGCTCGTGCACACGGGTCAGCACTACGACCGCAACATGTCCAAGGTCTTCTTCGATGACCTGAGGCTTCCAAAACCGGACGTGTACCTCGGCGTTGGATCGGGTCCGCACGGCGAACAGACGGGCAAGGTGATGCAGGAGATCGAGAAGATCTTCTCCAGCGACCGGCCCGACATCGTCATCGTCGTCGGCGACGTCAATTCGACGATGGCGGTCGCTCTCGTGGCGGTGAAGATGGGAATCCGCGTCGCGCACGTCGAGGCGGGATTGAGGAGCTTCGACCGCGCGATGCCCGAGGAGATCAACCGGATGGTCACGGACATCGTTGCGGATTTCCTCTTCACGACGGAGCGGGATGCGGAGGAAAACCTGCTGCGCGAAGGCGTCGACAAAAAGAAGATCCATTTCGTCGGCAACGTGATGATCGACAGCCTCCACTTTTACAGGCCGCTCGCTGAACGATCGACGATCCTCGACAATCTTTCTCTCGCCCCCGGAAGTTACGGACTCGTCACTCTGCACCGCCCGTCGAACGTGGACGATCCGGCCACGCTCGAGGGGATCCTCGGCGCCCTGGAGGAGCTCGGGGCGGACTGCCCCCTCGTTTTTCCGGCTCATCCCCGAACGCAAAAGATCATGGAGCACAACAAGTTAAGCGTCCCTCCGGGGCGGCTCAAAATTTTGGACCCCACCGGTTACCTCGATTTTGTTAAATTGATGATGCATGCTCGTCTCGTTCTCACCGACTCAGGAGGCATACAAGAAGAGACCACTGTACTCGGCATCCCCTGCTTGACGATTCGGGAAAACACGGAGAGGCCCATTACGATCGAGATCGGTACGAACCGACTCGTGGGCGTGTCGCCCGAGCGGATCCTGGAAGAAGGACGCAGAGCTCTCAACGATCTCGAGCGTCCGGGTCGGATCCCTGAACTCTGGGACGGCAAAGCCTCCGAACGAATCGTCCGGGTGATCGACGAGTACTTTCAATGAGCACGCAGAGAACAGACTGGTCATACCAAGAATCTTCTCTCGGACAGAGCTTCCTGTGGAGCCTCGCCATTACCGCGCTTCCGGTGCTGGCGGGCTTTGTCATTTCATGGGTGATCGCGCGCTGGTCAGGTCCCACGGTGATCGGTACGGTCTCGTGGGTGATGTCGTACGCCACGATTCTCCTCATCCCCGCAAAGTTCGGATTGGATCTCTCCGCGTCGCAGCTGGCGAGCGAGTTCGGCGTGAAAGCGCCCGGCGAGCTTCGCGCGATACTGCGCACCAGCATGGGCCTGCGGCTCGCGTTCACTCTCCTCGTTTCTGTTCTCTCGCTCCTGTTCGCGGCCCCGGTCGCGCGCTTTTTTAAGGACGCCTCTCTCGCCGTTCCCATACGGGTCGGCGCTCTCATCGTCTTCTGCACGAGCCTCTACGAATTCCAGGAGAACTTCCTCGTCGGGCTGAACCGCTTCCAGACGGTTTACAAAATAAGGAGCATTCATCTCTCGCTGAGGGTTTTCTTCACCTGCGTTCTGGTCGCGATCGGTGGGGGCGCGGCGGTCATTCTCGGCGGGTACTGCGCCGCGTGGATCATTGGAATCGTGCTCTTCGCCGTGCTGCTCTATCGCTATCTTCCCGCCGCCGATCCGTCACCGATCCCCGGCGGCCACATGAAGACGCTCCTTCGCTTGAGCATGGCGCTCGCCGTGAGCGGCGCGTCCGTCACCCTCTACTCCCACATGGACCGGCTCATCCTGGGGTACTTCTCCGGTGTGGACGAGGTCGGCCAGTACGTCGTAGCGCGGAATATTTCGGAAGTGTCGTTGTTCCCGGTCTTTGCGGCGATGATGATGCTTCGCCCCGCGCTTGCTGCGCGATATTCGACCGGCGAGGTCGGGGAATGCTCACAGATCATCCGCAAGACGCTCCGGTACAGTTTCGTGTCGGGTGTGTGGTTTTGTGCCGTTTTCCTCGCGCTGGGCGTGCCCCTGGTGACATTCGTCTTTTCGGACACGTTCCGCTACTCGGGTGAACTCCTCGGACTTTTCATCGGCGTGATCGCGTTCCGTTCGGTGGGGGCGGTCATCCTTCCCGCTCTGATGGCCGCCGACCGGACTCGTTTATATGCTTATTTGACAATGACATCCGCGGCCATATACTTCGGCCTGTGCGTGCTCCTCATCCCGCGGTTCGAGTCGAGAGGCGCCATCGTCGCAACGATTCTCTCGTACGGTGTTCTGATGGTGATCGGGCTGAAGGAAGTGTTCAGGATCTATCGAGTGCCCCTGGGTTGGCGGTCAATCTCGTATCCGATTCGCACGATTCTTGCTGGGATTGTCGCCAGCGGTATCACCTGGTGGTGCACGGAGCGCGCCCCCATCAAAGTACACGTGGTGTTGGCGGCTGCGCTCGTATCCGTTCTCTATTTCTCTATGATACTTGCACTTCGTGTCGGCACCTTCAGCGATCTTCGGAGCCTTCGGAGTAACTTGAGACAAGCAAAGGGATAACGATGTTTTCCCCCTTGACACGGTCGGACCCCCCCGATATCGTCCGAAAGGAACGGGGAGGGACCGTGTATCGTCGACACGAATAGGAGGCGACTTGGCTGTGCTTCAGGCATTGGTGGCGCTCGCCCTCTCTTTCCTCGTCGTGGCGGTTGCGACTCCCGCCATCCGGACGTACGCGCTTCAACGTAAGCTCGGGGACAAACCCAACGGGCGAAAGATTCACTCGAGCATGATCCCACACCTTGGGGGCATCGGTGTAGTTGTGGGTGTGTGGGTGAGCCTCCTGGCGGTGTCCGCCATCTTCGGCGGCATGCGCGACGGCGTTCTGGGGATTCTCCTCAAGACGTTCGTCCCCGTCGGCATGATCGTTATCCTCGGGCTCGCAGACGACACGAGGAATCTCAAGGCGCACCAGAAACTCTCGATTCAGACGCTGGCCTCGATCATCATCGCCGTCTCGGGATTCCACCTTCTCGTCGGGATTCCATTTTTCGACGGGCATCTGCTGTTCGTCGTGATGCTGACGGCGTTCTATCTCGTCGGGACATCCAGTTCAGTCAACTTGATCGATGGTCTCGACGGCCTGGCCGCCGGCGTGTCGTTCATTTCGGCCGTCGCGTTGGGCATCGCGGCCGCCCTTCTTCACGCGCCTGCGCTCGTGTGCGTGTCTCTGGCGCTTTCGGGCGCGTGTCTGGGCTTTCTCCTCTACAATTTCCCGCCTGGAAAGATCTTCATGGGCGACACGGGCAGCCTGTTTCTGGGGATCATGCTGGGGGTTCTCGCTTGTTCGATCACGATGATCAAGCCCGCGATCAGCACGTTCTTTGGCGTCTGCTTCGTTCTGGCGATCCCGATGCTCGACTCGTGGCTCGCGATCGCGAGACGGCTGGCCCTGCGCCGGCCGGTTTTCGAGGCGGACCACATGCACATGCACCACGTGCTCACCTCTTTTGGACTCACGGCGAGACAGACGCTGGCCATTCTCTACCCCATGCAGGCGGTGATGGCAGGGCTCGGCGTTCTCGCCATCAAGGGATTCGTGCTGCCGGTCGTGGCGGGCGTGGCGTTTCTCATCGTCGCTTTCCCGACGTTCTACCACATGATGGTGGCCTCGAAGCAAAAAGAGCCAGAACGGGCGGCCGATTTTGTTCCTACCTCGATTCCTTCGCTCGAAAAATAACGGTTTCTCATGATCGGTCCTGGCGCGAGAGGCGGGGAAGTCCCCCGCCTCTTTTTTTTGTCGTGCCCGCATCCGTGCGCCGCAGGGTCGCTTCGAGCCCCGCGCCGCCTCGCGCACGTGCACACGGTCCGCGGGTGGCAGCCACGGGCGGGCGCAAGCGCCGCCGTGGGCGGATGGCTTACAGGACCCGCGGATGTGAACGGTGCGGAGCCCAGGGTTCGAGACGACCCTGCAGCACGCAAACGCGAGCGTGTGGCGCGGCAAACGCTCGCGCCAGGCATTACCAGGTTGACGATGAGCGCATCGTGTGGTATTCATTAAGGCCACGCAGGTGGTGGACATCTTCCTCCTCATACGTTGGGAGTTCGACCGTGACCACGCTGACCCGGTGCCGCATCGCGAGTGACGCTGACCATTTGTCGAAGCTGGAGCTCGAGGAAGTATCTCGGCAGCTCAGAGAGCTGTCGCCGAAACTGGCCATCGAGCAGATCCTCGCGGACGAGGGCAAGCCGAACACGAACGGCGCGAACGCTCCGAATTCGCCGGCGAGAATCGCGCGGCTGATGAGGGGATTGCTCGAGCAGGAATTCGACGCGCTCGTCGTGAACGCGGCGTATTTGCCTTCGAAACTGCCGGTGGGTCTCACGATCGGGGCGATAACGGATCGCCTCACTCCGTACGACGTTCTGATCTCCGCGCACGAGTGGCTTCTCGACGAACTCCCCGAAAGCGCCACTGTCGCCGCCAACGACGTCCGCCGCGAGGCTCAGCTTCTCTACTACCGCGCCGATCTCAAAATCGTCAGGACGAAGGGAAGCGTCGACTCGATGATTCAGAAGGTCAAAGGCGGAAAGCTCGACGCCGTGGTGCTCGCTGCGAGCGACGTCGAACGCTTGCGCAAGCAGGACTGCGTCGTCGAGTTCCTCACTTGCTCGGTCTGCATTCCCGCTGCCGGGCAGGGATCGCTCGCCGTTCTCGTCCGTTCGGACGAGGAGCAGGCCAAGAAGGCGATTCGCGGCATCAACCATCCCGCATCGTACAGCGAGATCATCGCCGAGTGGGCGTTTCTCGATCATCTCGGGGTAGTGGAGGGCGCCCCCGTGGGGGTGCTGGGGAGCATCGAGGGCAAGTGCCTCGAGCTGGAAGGGATGGTCGCTTCGTCGGACGGCAGGGAACGAATCCACTCCGTCATCAAAGGGAACGTCGGACACGAGGTCGAACTGGGGCAGCGTCTCGCGCAAGAGGTGCTGGACGCGGGCGGACGGGAACTCCTGCAGGAGAGCGACCTCCACTGATTCCTTTCGTATCTCCGGGAGAAAAACTCAGGTGCTGGATCGACGTCTGATTCGAGATGACCCCGACGGTGTCATCAGAGGGATTAAATCCAAACCGGGGATCGTTGACATCGAGCATGTCGTTGCGCTGGATCAGCAGCTGCTCGTCAACATGAAGGAGAGCGACGACCTCAAGCACGAGAGAAACGTCAAGACCGAGGAGATCGCGGCGAAGAAACGCGGCGGCGAAAGCACAGACGACCTGCACGCATACCTCAAGACCCTCTCTCAGCGGATAAAAGAGTACGAAGCCAAAAGCAAAGAGATCAGCGCCGAACTCGACGATCTGCTGCTCACGATCCCCAACATGCCGCACCCGAGCGTCCCCGTCGGAACGGACGCTTCGCAGAACATCGTTCGCCGCACGTGGGGGCAGGTCAAAGAACGCTTCTTCGAAATCAAACCGCACTGGGATATCGGGGAGGCGCTCGGCCTCATCGATTTCGAGGCGGGGCGGAAGGTGACGGGACGCGGCTACATCGTTTTCCGCAGGGATGGAGCGCTTCTGTGCCGCGCGCTCATCAACATGATGTTGGATATCCACAGGGGGCAGGGGTACGAGGAGGTTCTCGTCCCGTACGTCGTGAACCGCGAGTCGATGGTCGGCACCGGGCAGCTGCCGAAGATGGCGGAGGACATGTACCACTGCGAGATCGACGACCTCTTTCTCATCCCGACGGCCGAGGTCCCCGTCACGAATCTCGACCGTGACAGGTTCATACCGGCCGAGGAGCTTCCCCTCAAGTACACGGCGTACAGCCCGTGTTTCAGGAGAGAGGCGGGAAGTCACGGCACCGACACGCGGGGTCTTCTCCGCGTGCATCAATTCGACAAAGTCGAGATGGTCAAGATAGTTCATCCGGACCGCTCTTACGAGGAACTCGAGACGCTCGTGAACGACGCATGCGCCGTCCTCGAAGCGCTCGAGCTTCCCTACCGCGTCATCGAGCTTTGCACGGGAGACCTGAGCTTCTCGGCGGCGAAATGCTACGATCTCGAGGTGTTCGCCCCGGGCGTGGAGAAATGGCTCGAGGTATCCTCGTGCAGCAACTTCGAGGATTTCCAGGCGCGGCGCTCCAGCATCAAGATCAAGAAGACGTCCGGAGAGAAAAGCCGTTTCGTTCACACGCTCAACGGGTCCGGCGTGGCTCTGCCTCGCACCGTCGCCGCCATTCTCGAACACCATCAGACGCCCACCGGCCGGGTCCGTATTCCCGAGAAGCTCGTTCCCTACATGCAGGGAAGAGAGTTCCTCGGCTGAAACGATCCGCGTCGCGGCAGGAGAGATGGGTTTCTTTTCTGACTACCGGGGAAACTTGCGGTTCTGGCTGAAGAGCTACCTCTTTATCGGCGTGGCTCTTCTCATCGTTCTCGTCTTCGTCTACACGAACCGCGTCATCGGGCGCATGGAGGAACAATCGCGCGCGACGACGCGTCTCTTCTCGCGGTTCATCGCGGAGGTCGTCCTCCAGGTCGATGACGCGGGTAAGAGGGGGATCCTCCAAGGGGTCCTCGCGGAGATCTCGCTTCCCATCATTCTCACCGACGTCGACGGGCGGCCGTTCGTGTGGCACCGTGTGGACATTCCCGAGGCGGCGGATGCCGAGTTCGCCACGCTCTTCTCGATCGATCCCAAGAACCCGCCCCCGGGGAAGATCGCTAAGCTCATCGCGCTCACCAAGAAATTCGACGCGGCCAACCCTCCGATCCCGGTTCGAGCAGGACCCGGCGGCGAAGTTCAGGCGTACGTTCACTTCGGTTCCTCGAAGCTCGAGGACGAACTGCGCTCGATGCCGTTCATACAGCTCGCCCTTTTTCTCGTGTTCATGGCGGTGGGGCTCCAGGGGTTCAGGTACTTGAAGCTCAGCGAACAACGGTCGATATGGGTGGGGATGGCCAAGGAGACGGCCCATCAGCTGGGGACGCCCCTCTCGGCGCTTCTGGGGTGGACGCAGCTTCTCAAGGACCAGGTGAAAGAGGGCCGGATGCAGGATGTCGCCTCATCGGTCGGCGAAATGGAGGAAGACCTCAAGCGGCTGAGCAAAGTGACGGAGAGATTCAGCAAGATCGGCTCCAAGCCTGAACTCGAGAACGTGAGCATCGCCGACGTTCTCGACCGTACGGTGAACTACTTCCACAGGCGGCTTCCGACGCTCAAGGCCCATTCGACGCTCAGCGTGACGTACGAAGAAACGCCTTTGGTGAAGGGAAACGCCGAGCTCCTCGAGTGGGTTTTCGAGAATCTCATCAAGAACGGACTCGATGCCCTCGGCGACAAGGGCGGAACCATCGAGATCCGCACGCGTTTCGAACCGAACCGAAGAATGGTCGAGGTGTACGTCAAGGACACGGGACGCGGCGTGCCCCCTTCGCTCCGTCAGCGGATCTTCTCGCCCGGCTTCACCACGAAGAAAAGGGGGTGGGGGCTCGGGTTGGCGCTCACGCGGCGGATCGTCGAGGAATACCATGGAGGGGAGATCAGGCTCGCGGAATCGCAGCTGGGCAAGGGGAGCACCTTTGTCGTCCGCTTCCCCTGCGCTTAAGTGCGGCTCGCCAGAAACCGGTATCCTGTTTTCCCGAGAGATCTTATATTTGGAGCACGCGCAGTCGGTCGTGCGGTGGAGTGTCGTTGAGGGCCCTTTGCGGGAGCGACCGAGGATCACCCTCCGCGGGTCCTGTCGGCCATCCGCCCGCGGCCGTGCTCGCAAGCGCTGCGCGCGGGCGCGGGCGCCCGTGGCCGCCACCCGCGGCGGGAAGC